>JAYTTR010000072.1:0-10991 GCA_043744935.1 Gemmatimonadaceae bacterium | reverse complement strand
CGTCGCCCGAGCAGCCACGCGTGACGCACGGCGCGACGGAGGATGCGACGGAGCACATACCCTCGGCCTTCATTTGACGGGAAGACCCCATCGGCCATCAAAAAAGAAACCGCGCGCGCATGATCCGCGATCACACGGAATGATGCGGGATCGATTTCGCGGCCATCGGGAAAATGTGCCGTACCAAGACCAACCCCTGGTCGATACGGATATTTGATGCCAACAATCTCTTCAACTTTCGCAATCAGCGGCGCGAAAAGATCGGTATGAAAGTTGTTTGTGACTCCCTGCAGTACGGCGGCAATACGCTCTAATCCAGCGCCCGTATCGACAGACGGTTTCGGCAACGGGACAAGTGTACCATCGATCTGGCGATCAAACTGCATGAAGACAAGATTCCAGATTTCGAGGAAGCGGCCAGCCTCGGCTCCCTCGACAAAGGCGTCGAGCGAGTACTCGTCAAGATCGGTGCGTGTCCACTCGCCGTGCGCATCGTTCGGGAATGCCCAGTCGGGCGCGATTTTGGCAAGATCAACATAGATCTCGGTGCACGGTCCACAGGGTCCGGTGTCCGCCATTTGCCAAAAATTATCGCGTGCGCCGAGTCCGTAGATCCGCGACTCCGGTACGTTGGCGATCTCTTTCCAGAGCTGGCGTGCCTCCTCGTCCTCATGAAAGACCGTGACGCGCAAATGCTCGCGCGGAATCTTCAAGTCTTCTGTGATAAACTCCCATGCGAAACGAATCGCCTCGCGCTTGAAGTAGTCACCGAACGAAAAGTTTCCCAGCATCTCAAAGAACGTGTGGTGCCGTGCGGTGTGGCCCACCTGTTCTAGGTCGTTGTGTTTGCCACCGGCGCGCACGCACTTTTGCGACGTGGTGGCGCGCCGCTGCTCATCGGGCGCATCCTCCATGCCGAGAAAGACCCTTTTGAACTGCACCATGCCTGCGTTGGTAAACAGCAGGGTCGGATCGTCGGCTGGAACGAGCGAAGAGCTCGAACGGACGACGTGGCCATTCTTCTCGAAGAAGGCTAGGAATCGGGCGCGGATTTCGGACGCAAGCATAGGCGCGGAAATATAGACGACGTGCCCGTCTACGTCTCAGGGGTTGGGCGTTCGCGTGTGATTTCGTCGAGCACGGTTCTAATGGAGGAACCGTCAAACCCTCGCCGCTGCAAAAACCCAATAAGGCGACGGCGCGCAACATCGGGAGCGAGTGACGCGAGGGTCCGTGATCGCTTCTGCGCAAGCGCCCTGCACGACGCAAGTTCGTCGAACCCGTTTTCCTCGATCGCCGCCAAAACCGCGTCATTGGCGTCTCGACTCGCGATGCCTCTATACCGCAGCGTTTGTCTCACGCGCGTCGGCCCTTCGCCACGCCGTAAACGGGCAGCGGCTTCGGCAAGAGCAACGCCGGCGTCGGAAAGGACACCTGATGCTTCGAGCCGATCAAGCGCCTCCGCAATGATGGCGGGGTCGGATTCGCGGCGCCGCAGCCGCACCTCAAGCTCTCTTCGAGTGCGACGACTGCGCGCGATCGTTGCGAGCGCTCGATCAACAACGTCAATAACACGGCTTGCCCACATCAGCACACCGACCGCGTTCGCGTCAAGCGAGACACCAACTCTTGTCGCACCAATGCCCGCGAGAACATCGACGCCGACAAGGTAGTGACGGCCATCGTCTAATGTCACTTCATAGCGGCCGGCACGACGTGGCGACTCGCGTAACGATTTTACTGTGCCGCCAATCGGTTCTGACAAAATGGTCTCACCTTGCCTTTTGTCGTCAAAACCAAAGGAAAGAGCCGAGGGGCTACTCACGATGAGCCGTGGTGATCCGGGCACCACTTCTCACCGCAAGCCACCCCTCGGCCCGCGCTCTCCGTTTGCATCCGCGCGGATGCCGTTCGCCTACTCTTCCGGTTCGTCCGCGACCGCTTCGGCCGGAGGCTTGATGCCGAGGACGACTTTCACCTTCTCTTCGATTTCGGCAAGCAGCACGGGGTTGTCCTTGAGAAACATCTTGGCGTTCTCACGCCCTTGCCCGATACGCTGCGTGCCGTAGCTGTACCACGCGCCCGACTTGTCGATGATGCCCGATTCTGAGCCAATGTCGACGAGCAGTGAGGTGTGGCTGATACCTTCGGCGTACATGATATCGAACTCTGCTTGCTTGAACGGCGGCGCGACTTTGTTCTTCACCACCTTCACGCGTACGTGTGAGCCGATGATTTCCTCTTTTTCTTTTACCGGTCCGATACGACGAATGTCGAGGCGCACTGACGCGTAGAACTTGAGCGCCTTACCACCGGTCGTGGTTTCTGGGCTGCCAAACATGACACCGATCTTTTCGCGCAATTGATTAATGAAAATGACGGACGTTTTGGAGCGTGCGATTGCGCCGGTGAGCTTGCGGAGGGCTTGACTCATGAGGCGCGCCTGCAGCCCCATGTGTGAGTCACCCATGTCGCCTTCGATTTCTGCTTTCGGTACAGGCGCCGCCACCGAGTCGATCACGATCACATCGACGGCGCCTGAGCGAACCAGAATCTCGCAAATCTCAAGTGCCTGTTCGCCGGTGTCCGGTTGTGAGATGAGCAAGTTTTCGATATCAACGCCCAACTTCTTTGCATACTCTGTGTCGAGCGCATGCTCTGCATCGATGAACGCCGCCACGCCGCCAAGCCGTTGCGCGTTAGCGACGACATGCAAGCAGAGCGTGGTTTTTCCGCTGGACTCGGGGCCGTAGATTTCACTGATGCGTCCGCGCGGAATTCCACCGACACCGATGGCCGCGTCGAGATTGATGGCGCCCGTTGGAATGGCTTCAACGCGAACTTTTGAATCGGTACCGAGCCGCATGATCGAACCCTTACCACAGCTCTTTTCGATTTGTGCAACTGCGAGCGCCAGGGCCTTGCGCTTGTCCTCTGTCATCACTGTGCCCGCCATGAATCCGCCGTTGTGAAAGGTGAAGCGCCATGCCCTGGCTCGCGAGAATCTACCGAAAGCGCGAGCAGGACCAAGACCCGAATAAAGTACGAAGAGACCACGATGTGGACAACTCCCAGTTTTTTTGCCCGGTTTTGACCCGTTTTGGCCAGTTCCGGAGAAAATTGGCGCCTTCAGGATGTGGAGTGGGACAGTGGGAACGCGTCCGGGATGTGCCGGATGCGAATGCTGTGGCCGTCCACGAGCACTCCGAAGACGTCAAACCGGTATGAAAGCTCCGGCGAGCCATATCGATCCACCCAGACGCGGGCTGAGCGCCCAAGCTCCCGTTGCTTGCGGTAGTGCACCGCCTCAACTGGACCTCCAAACCCGTCGCCGCGACGTGCTTTTACTTCAACAAATGCCACGAGATCGCCACGCCGCATGATCAAGTCGAGGTCGCGATGTCCACTGCGAAATCGGTGTGCGACGAGGAACCAGCCATCGCGCTTTAGCCAACGCGCCGCGATGCGCTCGCCCAAGAGTCCCAGCGCCTGTCGATGTTTGGTCATGGTGATAGGCTAGCAGCATCCGTGCGATCATCCATCACCGAAAGTTTGCTGGTGGCATCAGCGTAACGCCGGCCCCATGTTCTGTCGCTGTGCGCATTGTCGCCGCATCCATCTTCCCTAACACCACCGAATGCGTCCTTCCCCAATCGGCACCGCCATCGCCGTCATGTTGCTTGGTGCGACGAGCTACATCGCCGCACGGCCAACTGGCCCACTCCCAGCACTCGGCCCATTTCTCGATCCTGTGCACGGTATCTGGAATGCGGTGAGCAGCGTGGATTTGCCCATCGATGCACGTGCCGCTATCCCCGGTCTCTCGGCAGACACGCGCGTCATCTATGATGATCGCGCCGTGCCGCACATTTTTGCGCCAACCATTGCCGACGCGTATCGCGCACTGGGGTACGTCGTTGCGCGAGATCGCTTGTTTCAGTTAGAGCTCCAAGGTCGTTCTGGCGCAGGAACGCTAACGGAGCTTGCCGGAGCGAGTGCACTGCCCATTGATCGCGAAACACGCGCATCGGGAATGCCCCGTGCGGCCGCGCGACGATTCGCGTCGATGGACACTGCGGATGCATCGTGGCGCATGTCTCGCGCATACGTCGACGGTGTAAATGCGTACATCGATGCGCTCACGCCGGCAGAATATCCGTTGGAATACAAGTTGCTCGACCGCGCTCCTACGCGCATGCAAGTCATTGATATTTTGCACCTCCTCAATCGCATGGGAGCGACGCTTGCGACGACTAGCGACGAGTTGGTGCACTTACGCGCGAGCGCACGCGTTGGTCGCGCGGCGGCCGACGCATTGTTTCCGGTGCATTCGCCAATTGTCGAGCCCATCCAGCCGAACGGGCAACTGCAAACGCGTTTTGATGCCGTCTCGATTCCTTCGCCAGGTGCGCCGGATGCGAAGGCTGTCGCAATGCTTGAGGCGATGCGTGGCGCCGACCCGCAGTCCATGCTCGCACTTGGGTCACGTCGTAGTGATGACGCCGTTGGCAGCAACAACTGGGCGGTGTCGCCGTCGCGTACGAAAGCTGGGCACGCGCTGCTCGCGGGTGATCCACATCTGGAGCTCACACTTCCGTCGATCTGGTATGAAGTTCACCTGGTGGTCAAAGACTCACTTGATGTCTACGGTGTGACCATTCCCGGTGCGCCTGGCGTGGTGATCGGGTTCACGCAGGCCGTTGCGTGGACGTTCACGAATACGGGCGGCGATGTGATGGACTACTACGCCGAGGTGGTCGACAACGTCGCGTCGCCGACGACGTACAAGCTTGATGGTGTATGGAAGCCCATCGAGCTGAAGATCGAGCACTACCGCACGGGAAACGGTGCCGAAATCGCGCAGGATACGTTGCGCTTCACGCACCGCGGCCCGCTGCGCAAAGTTGGCGCACAATGGATTTCCATTCGCTGGACCGTGCTCGAGACCTCGCGCGGCATCGATGCGTTTGATGCGGCGGCACATGCGAAGACGTCGGAGCAACTGTTAGCGAGTATGGCAGATCGGTATCAAGCCCCTGCGCAAAACATGTTGACGGCCGATACCGCCGGCACAATTGCGATTCGTTCTACCGGACGATATCCCGTTCGACCAGGCGATGAGCGTGGCGATTGGTTGCGCGACGGTACGCTCAGCGCCAACGATTGGCTTGGTGATTGGCCGGTGACCGACTATCCACAATCATTTCGACCAGCACAAGGATACTTGGCGTCCGCGAATCAAGAACCGTTCGATCCCAAAGTGCAGCCGCGCTATTTCGGCGCACAGTGGGAACGCCCGTGGCGCGCTATGCGAATCAACACGCTGCTCCGCGCCGATTCCGCCGTAACACCGGATGCGATGCGCCAGTACCAGTCCGACCCGGGGAGCGCGCGTGCTGACCTGTTTGTGCCCGCGTTTCTGGCGGCTGGGCGAGTAACGTCTGCAGACGCAAAGACCACACAGGCGGCAACCTTGCTCGCCGAGTGGGACCGGCGGTATGTCAAAGACAATCGGCGGGCCGTGCTTTTCGAAGAGATGATGCGACAGCTGTCATTGCGGTTGTGGGATGAGTTCCGGATCGATACGACACCGGCTCCAGTACCGAATGACATGATGATTGCGGCGCTGTTGCGTGACTCGACCAGCGCGTGGTGGGACGATCTTCGCACACCGATGCATGAGACGCGCGATGTCTTGTTGCGACAAGTCATGGCCAGCGCGCTCGATACGGTGCTCTCGCGGCACGGCGCACCAACAAGCGACGGTTGGTTGTGGTCGAAAGTGCGTTTTGCAAACATTCTGCATCTCACGCGGCTCCCTGCATTTTCTCGACTCAACGTGCCGGTGCAAGGCGGTGGTGCAACGCTGTGGCCGTCGACGGGCGATGGACACCACGGACCAAGTTGGCGCATGGTTGTCGAGATGAGTTCGCCGAGGCGCGCATGGGCAATTTATCCCGGTGGTCAGTCGGGGAATCCGCTCAGTTCGCGGTACGATGACCGGCTCAACAAATGGTCGCGTGGTGAGTTAGATACGCTGCGATTGCCCACCAGGGAACTCGACCTCCCGGCCGTGCAAAAGCGCGCCACGCTTCTCCTCACGCCACTTGGGAGTGCACGATGAAAGTACTTCGACTGCTGCTTCTCGCCACATTGATTGGCGCCGGTACGCTGTTCATCGGCTGGTGGACGGTGCCCATTGTTGCCGCCGCATATGCGCTCGTGCGACGTCACGCGATGGCACCGCGTGAGGCCATGCTGGCAGCGCTCGTTGCGTGGTTATTTCTTTTCTCGCGTGTCATGTCGCAACCGGCGTTTCGCACACTGCTTGATCGCCTGGGCATACTCTTTTTAATGCCCGGCGTTCTTGTGTTGGCGCTCGCGTTTGGTTTGGTCGTCGTCCTTGCGTGGAGTGCGGCGCGTGTTGTTACGGGCGTCGCGACGCGAGCATAAGCGCGGGGTCATCGCTAATGATGCCGTGCACGCCATCCGCCCATAATTGGATAACGTGCGTCGGATCATTGATAGTCCAAACGTGCGTCACAACGCCGCTCTTGCGCAGTGAGCGTGTGAGCGCAGCGATTGGGAGGGGGATCCCGTGCCATCTTGGCGGAATGCACAGCGCCTGAAACGAAGTTGCCGTCGCACTGTGCCCGAGCATAGCGGGCAGGAGGAGCTTCGCGACATCCGGCGTACTTGCGCCGAGTGCAAATCCCGCTCCCTGCAACGGACGCGTTGCTGCCGGATCAAAGCCTGCGACAATCACGCGCTGTGCGATACCATGACGCTGTATCGCGCGACGAATGAGCTCAGTAGCGTTCGGCGTTTTGAGTTCGACAATGCAGGGCAAATGATGAGGCAGTGATTCGATGACGTCATCAAATGTCGAAATGGTCACGCCGCGCCCTCGCCACGGAAAGGTCAGGCCATTGTCATGCGTGAATTGCGCGCCCGCATCAAAGGTCTGTAGTTCAGCAACAGTGTACTGCGTGATCGCGCCATGCCCATTCGTCGTGCGATCCAGTGTGGAGTCGTGTATCACGACAAGCTCACGATCGCGGGACACCTGTACGTCAAACTCGAGCGCGTCGACACCGAGCGCTATCGCCTCGCGAAACGATTGCAGCGTATTTTCAGGCGCGTATGCGCGATTGCCTCTATGGCCGATGACGGGCCGCGCGCCTGGATCAAGCAAAATCATATCGGATTTGTGCGACGCGGGGCGGCGCGCACGTTGCGCACCGCCCCGCGAGTACGAGTAACGGTGCGACTAGAAGGAGTACTGCAACCGCGTCATCACGAGACGTCCAATCTCCGGCACGCCCGGGAACGTCCGGACGCGGTTATCAAAAACGTTGGTCGCGTTAATCGACCACAACAACTTCTGCGCGCCAATGTTGAACCGCTTGGACACCTGCGCATCGACGGTGAATGCCTGCGAGACGCCCTCGTAGCAGTACGTCCCACCAGTCGCGGGGCACCTGCCGAAGCCGGTTGTCGTTGGCGTCGTGGCGGGCGCGTTGGGCAATCCGGCGGCAATCGGGAATGCGACGTTCGACGCATACACACCGGAGTTCACTGGATAGGCATCGTTGTACCGGCCACGCAACTCGAAACCGATTCCGTTGTCATCGTTCCGGTAGCGACCACCGGCAGAGCCGCGTGACTTCGGCGAATTCGACATGAGCGGCGCGCCGTTACCACCGTTGATGCCGTCAAACACGTTCTTGTTCTGCCAGCTATACGCCACATCGAGCGTGAGTCGGTCGGTAGCTACGATGTCCGTTGCGAGGTCGAGTCCACGCACCCACAGCGTCTGATTTGATGTGAGATACGTTGCGTAAATCGCTGTTGGTGAAGTTTGGCCGTTTGCGAACGTGACAACACCAAGCGGAAGCGAAGCGACCGATGGCGTAAGCGCACCTGCCACACCAGTCACAATCGCACCAATTTGTGCCGGTGTCAGTCCAAGCGCAGCGAGTTGCGGACCGAGGTTTGCGCCCAACTGCGAGCCCAGGTATCCGCCGAGCTGCTGCGGATTACCAAAGAACACGTTTGGTGTCGACAACGAAGCCGATGTACCGACATCACCGCGCTGTTGTCCCCAAAACGACACGTCATAACGGAAACGGTTGCCGAGAATACCCTTGTATCCCATTTCGTACGTGTTGTTGAACGACGCCGCGAGTGGCGAGATATCGTCAAGGGTTGTGACGGGCGATGTCGCGCTCGTTAAAAACGAAACGCGTGTTGCAAGGTCGGTATTCGTCGGCGCACGCGTGCCGAGGAACTGCACCGCACCGGCTGCTAATTGCGCGGCAATCGTGGCCGGTAGCCCCGCCTGCTGCAATGCACCAGCGATTCCCGGTGTCAACCTCGGCGCGAGTGCCTGTATGGCGCCTGGGAACGCCGCTGCCGCACTCGTGCTGACAAACGCGCCGGAGCCGGCGAACGCCGACTTCATGCAATAGTTGCCAAAGGCGCTATTGTTGGTGCACGTGCGGTTGAACTGATAGCCCTGCTTTGGTGGATTGCCTCGGGCTACGACATCGAAGCCGGAGCCACCAGCGTTTGGCGTCTGGATCAGGTCGAGGAAGAACGAAAAGTTGGCCGGCGTTGCGAACGCGCGATTGAAGGTGAAACGGATGTTTTGATTTACCGTGGGTTTGAAAATCAACGCCGCGCGGGGCGAGAAGAACGAACCCTTGATCACATTGTTCGCGTCGGCGCGCGCCGCGAGCAAAATCTCAACCTGCTTCGTGGGTTTCGTCGACGACTGGACATATGCACCATATTCGGTCGTATTGTCGATCGCTTCGTTCTTCCCGTTGATCGTGCCACCGGTTTGTGGATTGGTCCAGATATAATCAAGCCCGTACGTGAAACTCTGCTTTTTGCCGATATCAAATCCGTGCTGCAGTTGCACGGCCGCTACGCGCGACTTGTCAACAATGGGCTGACCAGAGCGCAGCAGGTACGTGCCTTTGTCCGATGTGGACGTGTCGTTACCGGCGTTGTTGAGATTGACGAACGCCTGGGCGAACAATCGATTCCAGCGGAAGCGCTGCTGCAAGCTGGTGTACGACCAGTTTTTAATCTGCGACGATCCGTTGGCACCGGTTAATTCGATCGCGCTACCGATTTTGGTGTAGCCAACGCTTGAAATCAACTCCGTCGATTCTGTCGGACGGATGTCGACGCGCGCTTCACCGGTCATGCGTTGCACATCGAAGTCCCGCTGATTGATCGCACCACGGCGTGAAGCCGGCACGTTCAGTGAGGTGGGGAATTTGGCCGGCTCCGATTGATCGCTGTACTCCCAATCGCGGCCTTGCATGTATTCGCCAGATACCTTGTACGCCAACTTGTCGTTCACTTTGCCGGCGTGACGCAACCCGGTGCGTATGATGGAGCGTTCGCCACCATCAACGCTGATTGTGGTGCCGAGCGAATTGAACGGCGATTTGGTGATCACGTGCAGTACGCCGTTGCCGCTGTTCGGTCCGTACAATGCAGAAGCGGGTCCGAGCAAGACTTCCATGCGGTCAATGTCTTCGTTGGTGCCAGTGAACAAAAACGGCACGTTGACACGCAGCGAAGGCACGCCAGCAAACCGATAATCCTGCAACATCAGCATCGAACCGCTGAACGCGTTGTTGAATCCGCGAGCGACGATATTGGCCTGTGTGATGCCGCCCTTGTTGATGTCGATACCAGGCGTCGAGCGCAGATGATCGGTGACGGTGATGGCCGGCCGTTCCTCAATTTTCTCGCTCGTGACGACAGAAATGGAAGCCGGTGCATCGAGCGCCTTCTCGGGTCGGCTGCGGCTCGCTGTGACAACGGTCTGATTCAGCTGTGTGGGCTTTTCAGCGAGGGCCGCATTGACCGTCGCGCCTGGGCGAATCCCCGCAAACATGCGTTGCGCGTAGCCGATCGAACGCACCGTAACCGCGTACACGCCGTCCGGAAGATTGACGAGGCGGAAGACACCATCAGCGTTGGAAATGGCGCCAAACGCCTGGCCGCCGGGCGCTTGTCCTTGCACCTGCGCATTCTCAAGCGGTCGCCCGCTTGCCGCATCGGTGATCTTACCGGTAATCGTGCCAGACTGCGCGTGCACTTGCGACGATGCGAACGGCAGCGCACAAAGCGTAAGTACCGTGATGACAAGGAAAAGACGGACGCGAAACAGGGGCATCGCACACCTCGGGTGGGCAGAAAACGTACGTCGGAAAGGCCGGGGCTCTAGGGAGGGAGTTGAGCCGTAGTAGGAAGGGTATACCACTATGTTCGTTCAACAACCGCGCAGCGTCAATACGTCACGCGTGCAAAACCGCATCGATATTGCTCATCGACTTCCGCAAATGCGATCTAAATCCTGCATACCGACCAACACTTCACGTGGCCGCGCCGCACCTTCGGAGGGCGACAACACGCCAGCGTCCTCCAATTGATCAATCATTCGCGCCGCACGGCCGTACCCGACCTTCAGGCGGCGTTGCAACAGCGATGTCGAGCCCTGTCGATGTTGGATGACCAGTTCAGCGGCTTCGCGAAAACGCGCGTCGCGATCCCCACCATTCGCCTCGCCGTCGTCGTCTCCGTCGCCAGACGCACGCGCCTCTTGCGCTTTCACCACCTGCAAAATATCCGGTTCCGCCGGAACTGGCGGCTCGGCGCTGGCCGCGTGCAAACGCGATGTTGCGTCCCGATACCACCCCAATAGCTTCTCCGTTTCTTCGCTGGACAGGTACCCGCCCTGTAACCGAGACGCTTCCGATTTTCCCGGAGGGATGAAGAGCATATCACCGTTACCGAGCAATGATTCCGCCCCAGCGCCATCGATAATGGTGCGACTGTCGATCTGCGACGCCACACGGAATGCGATGCGACACGGAAAGTTTGCCTTAATCAGTCCAGTAATCACGTTCACGCTCGGACGTTGCGTGGCCAAAATCAAGTGAATGCCGATCGCGCGCGCTTTCTGC
>JAYTTR010000071.1:0-2836 GCA_043744935.1 Gemmatimonadaceae bacterium | reverse complement strand
GGAACGCCTGCAACTCAAAAACGGAAGCGAAGATTGGGGCAACGCCAAAGTGGACGAGCTCTCGCGCGGCATGCAGCAAAAAGTGCAGTTCATTGGCGCGCTGCTTCACGAGCCCGAACTCGTGATTCTCGACGAGCCGTTTAGTGGTCTCGATCCGATCAACGCGCAGGCGCTCAAAGACACCGTGGTCGACCTCAAAAAGCAGAATCGCACGGTCATCTTCAGCACGCACATTATGGAAAACGCCGAACGCATGTGTGATTCGGTGTGCATCATCGCGCGCGGTCAAAAAGTGCTTGACGGTGGCGTAGCTGAGGTACGTGAGGCACACGGCGCACGCATGGTCGCGCTTGGTCTGGACGGTGCACCCTCCACCGCGGTGCAAGCGGTGCTGCGAGATGCGCGGTTTGTGAAAAAAGTGGATGACTCCAACCGGTTTCTCGAAGTCGAACTTGCGCCCGGTGCCGTCGCCCAGGAATTACTCGCGGCCTTGATGACGGCTGGTGCGACCATCGAACGCTTCGAATTGGTACGTCCTTCGCTGCACAAAATTTTTCTCGAGAAAGTTGGTGCCACTCACGTTGAAGCGGGGATGAGCGGTCATGGGTAAGCTGATGGCGGTCATCCGCCGCGAATACGTTGAGCGTGTACGCTCGCGCTGGTTCCTCATCGCGACACTGTTTGGTCCGCTGTTTTTTGGACTCCTCATGTTTCTCCCCGCTCTGATCGCATCGCGCGACAAGGGCGCGGCCGACGCAGCCAACATCGTCATCATCGACGCGACTGGCGCAGGACTTGGTGACCGTGTGGCGTCACGCATCAGCGGCGGTATTTCCGGAGGCGCCAGTACCGCCAGGATTGCCGTAGTCACGCAAAGCGGTATTGCCGCCGCCGAGTCGCTGGCGACGAAAGAGGTGATGGCTGAGCGGGTGAAGGGATACTTGGTGCTCGACGAATCCACGTTGGCCGGACAGCGCGCGCGCTACGCTGGCAGCAATACCACCGCACTGTTTGACATGCAGAAGCTCGAGCGAGCGGTGCAGCATGAAGTCATGACGCTTCGCATGGAAAAGAGCGGCATTGATCCCGACGTTGGACGGCAAATCACCGATCTCAATATCAACGTTACCACCGAGCGTCTCACCAAGCAGGGTCGCGGCGGTTCGGGACAGATCAACTTCTTTTTCGGACTCGCGGTCGCGATGCTCCTGTACATGACAATCTTTATCTATGGCTTGAACGTGTTGCGTGGTGTGCTGGAAGAAAAGCAAACGCGCGTCGCCGAGGTGGTCATTTCGAGCTTGCCGGCCACGCGCTTGCTGGCCGGAAAAGTTATCGGTGTGGGCAGCGTTGGACTCACGCAACTCGTGCTGTGGTTGTCGATGAGCGTCCTGATGTACAAAGTGCGCGAACCCATTCTTGCGAAATTTGGTGCAGCGCAAATGCCGCTCAATATGCCCGATATCTCGATGGGTACTGGTGCAGTACTGCTTGGGTTTTTTGTCCTGGGCTTCATGTTCTACGCGGGGCTGTTTGCCGCAGTCGGCGCGACAGTCAACAGCGAACAGGAAGCGCAGCAGGCGCAGATGCCAGTCGTTTTGCTACTCGTCACCAGTGTCATGTTTGTGCAGAACGTACTCTTGCAACCAGACGGAAAACTGTCACGCATTCTCAGCATGCTGCCGTTTAGCGCACCGATCGTCATGCCACTGCGCATGACGGTTGCACCGGTGCCCGCGCTGGACGTCACCATCGCGCTGCTCAGCGTTGCGCTCGGCGCGTGCGCAACGGTGTGGATTGCGGGGCGCATCTATCGCGTTGGACTCTTGATGTACGGCAAGCGCCCATCGATTCGCGAAGTATTTAAGTGGGTGGGTCAGAAATAGACCGCGGCAACGCCACAGGGTGCACCACATACTCTCGCGCTTTCGCTGCTAGTTTTTGCATCACATCGCGCAACTCCATCTCGCGTTTGCGCGATGTCCGACGAAACATGAATCGGGCAGCCGTGTATGCGCTGATCAGTGATGCGGCCAGCGTACCGGCGGCGAGCAGCGGATTGTGTGTTGCAGCCATCACCGCACCCATCGCCGCCGTACCTGCGCTAAAACCGAAGCCCAGGGTAAGACCGATAAACCACGCCAAGGCTAACTGACCAAGATCTTCGTTACCGCGCAGGACTGTTCGCCCGTTACGCGAGCTCACATTGATTTGTAAACGTCGCGTGCTTGCCCCCTGGCGCGTCGAGGCCATCGTGGTCGCGATCGTGAGCGTACGTCCCACCGCACTGACCGTCACCATCTCACCCAAAAGACGTCGCACTTCGTCGGCGATTTCTTCAAAACCATCCTCGCGCAGCTCGCCGTCAATCGACGTCTCATAGTCGAGTTTGACGCGAGCGCCGATGATTGGATTGAGTTTCTTCTGCATCTGCGGACCGGGAACGATGATCGCCGGTACGGCGAACGCACGCTCGGCCAACGCGCGCTCGACATACTTCGCATCAATTCCCGCGTCGACTGCGGCGTTTCGCACGAGCGTGGTGTCGTATCCCGTCGTAACAAGCGCACCCGCATCGTCGCGCGGCGTGAACGCCGGCGGTGGTATGTGCAGCCCGGTGTTCGCCTGCAGTTCAGCCGCACGCGCCCATACTTGTTGTGCGTCGTCGCTCGACATGACGGTCGCTATCTCCGCAACGGAGGATGTTTCCGCGACGACAACCGCACGAACAGCACCGTCCACAATCGCTGGCACCGCATCGAGCGCACGCTGTACCGCGGCGCCGTCAGCAAAGCGATCTTCAGGAGATTTGAGCAACAGCCGATCAACAATCGCG
>JAYTTR010000070.1:0-11131 GCA_043744935.1 Gemmatimonadaceae bacterium | reverse complement strand
GTACGAATGCGTCTTGCACGGCGTCGTCAGCCTCATCCGCATCGGCGAGCAGGTGGGTCGCCACCCGCAGACACCGCGCGTGATGCCGGTCGACCAGGAGGGCAAAGGCCTCCTGGTCTCCTGATACCACGCGTCGAACAACTTGCGAATCAGTCAGGTGCATGCCCACCAACTCAACCGGCGCGCGGAACGTCACATTGTGCCGCCGATGCGCGGCACGCCCTCGGCAACCTAGCGTGTTCGGCTGTTAGGTGCCTGGTGCGTCGGGTCCATCGGGCGAATCGAGAAAACGCTCGCCGTGTTGATCACCGTCGCGCGAGGTGGCATTTGGACCGCGGAGCGCGTGTCCAAGGGCAGCGTCCGCGAGCTCGTCGGCACTGTGGGCCTCGACACCCAATCCCATTTCTCCATCGTCTGAACGCCGCCGTCGCGCGCCACTGTCAACCGTGTCCATCGCGTCGATATCGTCTTCCGGCTCCAACTCCTCAATACCATCGCTACCAGCGGCGATACGGTCCAGGACATCGTCACTCACGAGTGCGGACGTGGCGTCCAGCGCATCGATGCTGTCGTCGCTTTTCGGATCGCCCGTGTATTCGTCGTGGAGAATGCCAGCGTCGGAGACAGGTGGCGGGGACTCGTTGGGTGGTGCTACGTGCTTTTTGGTCATATCGAAAGGCCCGAGAGGTTGGTCTGGACGTGCGATAACCACAGCTTAACAGTTAGCAAGAGTTGCACCGCGCGCGTGATAGAGCGGAAGGAATGCGCAAACCCCCAGAGCGCCGTTACACGGGCCCTGGGGGACGTCTCCCGGTAGAGAGAGATGGTTGCGCGGAATAACAGGTTCGCTTCGCTCGTGATCGTGTGTCGCTGTGTTAGGTGGTAACACTCGCGCGCGCCGAAACCCGACGCTGTGACGTGTACTACGTTGCGACGGCACTCATGTTCGCGTGCTGTGATCAACACCACCAAAGACGCGTGCCGCGATCGGTTTGTTCGCCAAACGACTGCACTGTTTACTGAGCGCCGTCACCGCAACGTCATCGCGACGCAATGCAGTGCGTGTCAGGCACTGCAGCAACGACCGTACCGCGCTCTACAGTGCGCGCGCGTTCAATGCCTGCTGTACTGCACGAAGCGAACCACCAACGGCATGTAGCGCGACCAATGCATGATAGAACAGGTCCGCGACCTCTTCAGTTGCACGCTCGAGGTCGCCGTCTGTGCACGCGACGGCCAGCTCAACAGCCTCCTCACCCAATTTCTTCAAACGCAAATTGCGATCACTTAGCAGACGACGCGTGTAGCTCGCACTCGATGCGTCGGCTGTCGCGCGCGCTGTAATAGTCGTGTCGAGCGTTGCGAGTGCGTCCGGCCGTAGCGCGGTATCGCGAAAACACGAAACCGAACCAGTATGGCACGCTGGGCCAGCGGAATGCACGCGTGCGAGGATAGCATCACCATCGCAATCCGGTGCGAGCGAAACAACACGCTGCGTGTTTCCACTGGTCGCACCCTTATGCCAAAGTCCGCGCGTACGCGATGTGTAGTGCATCTCACCAGTGATGAGTGTGCGCTCCAGCGCCTCGCGCGTCGCGTGCGCAATCATCAAGACAACGCCCGTGACCGCGTCCTGCGCGACGACGGTCACGAACCCACTGCCCTTGGTGAAATCAAGTGCATCGAGATCGAGCAACAGCGGAAGTGTGGTCATGCGTGCTCCGTGTGCAAATAAGTCCGCACTTCTTTTGCGAGCGCGGCATTTGTCGCGACCGCACTCCCGCCAAACGCCGTTGACGCACCGTCCCAATCAGAAAACACACCACCCGCCTCCGCAATGATCGGTTGCAGCGCGGCGATATCCCATGCGTTCACTATGTCATCCGCCATAATTTCCGCGCGACCCGTCGCCACCAGGAGATAGCCGTAACAATCTCCCCATGTCCGCGCTACTGCCGTTTGTGACGCGAGTGCACGCCACTGCGCGCCGCGCCACGGACGTTCGGCACATCGATCATCCGTGATAAGCGCTGTGGCGTTTGCCAACGTTGCGATCGACGACACAGACGCTCGCGCGCCATTCCACCAACACCCTTCACCGGGCGCGGCCACTACTAACTCATTTACGGCTGGAAAACATGCGGCACCCGCAAGCACCGTATGCCCCTCACAACACGCCACGAGCGTTCCCCACAACGGTACGCCGCGTACAAATGCTTTTGTGCCATCGATCGGATCGAGGATCCAGCGACGACGCGCACCAACCCCTTCGTCCGCAAATTCCTCACCCTCAATACCGTCCATTGGAAATCGCGCACGCAACCACGCCCGTGCCGCCAACTCCGCTTCGCGATCTGCTATTGTCACGGGTGAGCCGTCGCCTTTGAACTCCACATCAACGGTGCCACCGTACCAGCGCATCGCGATCGATGCGGCGAGTTGCGCAACGTCAGCGGCGGCTTGCATCAATGTTTGCGGCGCCACAATACTGCTCATGCGGCCACCTCGAGTACTGATCGTACGGAGAGCCCGGCCAATCGCATGTGCGCTTTCAGTGCGGCAACGGTAGTGATGCCGTCGTGTAAAATACCTGCAACGAGTACGGCATCTGCATGCCCCTGTGCAATGGCCTCAACCAGATGCGTGGCCATGCCAGCCCCGCCCGACGCGATGACCGGTACATGCACGGCGTCGGCGACGGCGCGCGTCAGTGTGAGATCGTACCCCGTTCGAGCGCCATCACGATCAATTGACGTGAGCAGAATTTCCCCGGCGCCGCGCTCAACGCATTCTTGCGCCCACGCCAGCGCGTTCAATGGGGTTTCTTCACGACCACCTTTCACCCATACTTTCCACGCACCATCAGCGCCGCGTTTTGCGTCGATACTCGCCACCACGCACTGCGCCCCAAACCGATGCGCCGCTTCGCTCAACACGTCGGGACGCGCGACTGCCGCGGAATTGATCGCCACCTTGTCCGCCCCCGCTCGCAGCGCACGTGCGACATCATCGGCCGAGCGCACACCGCCACCAATCGTTAGCGGAATAAACAGGCGCTCCGCAGTGCGTCGTGCAACATCCAGCAGCGTCGCGCGCTCTTCAGCGCTTGCAGAGATGTCGAGAAACGTGATCTCGTCTGCGCCTTCAAGTTCGTAGCGCTGCGACAATTGCACAGGATCACCCACGTCGCGTAACCCTTCAAACTGCACACCTTTCACGACGCGTCCGCCCTTCACGTCGAGACAGACGATAAGTCGCGTTGTGAGCACGACGCTAGTTCTCGCTCACATGGACCTGCACGCTGCCCTTCGTACTAAAAACGGCACCGGACGCAACCAGCGCATCACGCAAGGCGAGCCCCAGCGCTTTGAATGCCGCCTCGACCACGTGATGCTTGTCGCGTCCGCGTACCACACGCACATGCAACGTGGTCTTCGCGTTGTCGGCGAACGAGCGAAAAAAGTGATCGTACAACGGCGACGGCAACGGGCCGCGATAATACGGACGTCCACCAATATCGAGCACGACGTGTACGAGTGCATCGTCCATGGGAATCGTGCGTTCGCCGTAACGCGCGCATCCGGCAGGCGCGAACGCGGCGATAGCCTGGCCGAGCACGATCGCCACGTCCTCAATGAGGTGGTGTCGCAAATCGCCAGTGGCCTGTACGTCGAGCTCGACGCCTGCGTAGCGTGCAAACGTCACCAGCATGTGATCGAGAAACGGTTCGCCCGTGCTCACACGCGCGATACCCATCCCCTCACTCACGGCCACGCGAATTTGCGTTTCCTTCGATTCTCGAACGACGACGGTCATGCTCCGTACTCCTCAGCAAGTCGACGCGCATCAAGCGCGCCCGTATAAAGGGCCATGCCCAGCACCGCACCGGCCAAGCCGCGATGCTCAAGCGCGCGCAAATCTTCAAACGACGACACCCCGCCAGACGCGAACACCGGCCACGCACTCGCGTCGGCGACATCTTCCATCAACGGGAGATCCGTACCTTCCATCTTTCCCTCTTTGTGCACCGCCGTCACGAGCACGCCGGCCAGTGGTAACACGGCCAGTTCCTGCACAAAATCAATGACGTCGAGGCGCGATGTTTCAGCCCATCCTCGTGTGACGACGCGACGTTCACGCACATCAGCCGCAATGATGAGTCGCCCGGGAAACCGATGCGCCATCTCGCCGCGCCACTCTTCGTCTTCGATGGCGCGCGTGCCAATCACCACCCACGACGCGCCATCGTCGAGCAATCGCTCAATCTGTGTGTCCTCACGCACGCCACCGCCAACCTGGACCGGAACGCTCGCGTCACGCAGTAAATCGCGAATGATCTCCGTGTTCGCACCACGACTCGTTGCAGCGTCGAGATCGACAACATGTAACCGTGAAAAGCCTATCCGTGACCATTCGCGCGCGACCGCCAGCGGATCATCCAAGCGTACGCGTTCATCCGCGTAATCGCCACCGACTAGTTGCACGCAGCTGCCACCGCGCAAATCCACGGCCGGTATCACGATCATCACATCTCCCCGCGAAAGGACACGGCACGCTCGAGCGCGTCGCCAAGAAAGGCCTGCACGAAACGCACACCAGGCGCGCTCGATTTCTCCGGATGGAACTGCACGCCCAACACATTGTACCGACGAATCGCGGCGGGGAAGCGATCAGCTTCGTGCGTGCTCCACGCGACGACGGAATCCATGGCTTCGAGCGTCGGACGACAGACAAAACTATTGGCGTAATACGCCACGTCGAGGCGCGACCGCGCAATCAACGGTTCCTGCACATCGTCCAAACGGTTCCAGCCAATCTGCGGCACGCACTGCGCCGTGAGCTTCGTCACGAGAGCGGGTACGATCCCAAGACCGACACCCGGACCTTCATCGCTCGCATCGCAGAGCAGTTGCATACCGAGACAAATGCCCAGACAGGGAAGACCGTCCAGAAGCGCGTCGCGCATCGTGACGCGTCCCGACGCTAAACGTTCGGCGGCAGGCGTAAACGCACCAACGCCCGGTAACACGAGTGCATCGGTGTGCCGCACCGCGCGCGCAGCGTCAGTTTCGACGCGTACCTGCGCACCGTGTATTTCGAGCGCCTTCACCAGAGAGTGGAGATTACCGGCGCCGTAATCAAAGACCGTCACTCGTAACGAGGTGTATGCCGCCGCGCCGTCCGTCATGGTCATCCGTTTACCTCCTGAAGCGCTGGCGCAAGCGCATTGAGCATGCGCTCCATCAGCGGCCACGGCCCGACGCTGATACGCAACGCGTCACCGACATGTGGCAGCGCGGGAAATGGACGTACCGCGACACCACGCGCGCGCATCGCCTGACCAACCGCGACGCACTGCGCGATCGGTACGCACACAAAGTTGGCTGCCGAGGACATTGGTACGAGTCCCATCGCGCGCAGTGCATCAGACAGTCGTTCGCGCACCGTCACGGCGAGGGCAACGTGCTCATGCACCCACGTCATATCATGTCGCAACGCCGCCAGAGCGACACGCTCCGCCAACGCATTCAGTTTGTACGGACCACGCGACTTCTCCACTTCCATCACTAACGATGGTTGTCCGATCGCGTAGCCGAGTCGCAGGCCGGCCAACCCGTACGCTTTTGACATCGTCCGAATGATCAGCACGCGATCCGATTGCGCCACCAAGTCGATTGACGACACGCCGGCGAACTCTGCATAAGCTTCATCAATGAATACGACGCCCTGTGCGTGCGCGAGCACGCGTTCAATGCTTTCGCGCGCGATCAGGGCTCCCGTCGGATTATTCGGCGAGCACAGATAGAGAATTTTCGCATTGGTGGCGAGCAACGCATCAATATCCGGTTGATGCATGAGTGGCGAAGCGGCCGTTGTCGACAACTCCGAAATGCCGAGCCAACGCAACGCGTTCATGCGCGCAAAAATCGGGATCATCGCAAACGACGGCTCTGAACCGACCACCAGCTCTCCTGGTTCGCCGAAGGCACGCATCGCTGAATCCAGAATGTCGTCCGATCCGCAACCCGTGACGACCATATCCGCCGACACCCCGTGCAACGCTGCCAACTCGGCCTTGAGTTCAGCGGCGTACAGTGTGGGATACCGCGTCACGGCGGCGACCGGTATCTCGCGCAACGTGCGTTCTGCCGTTGGCGGTATGCCCCACAAATTGGTGTTATCCGTGAGATCGAGATCGATGGGCGTGCGTCTTGGATCGTACAACAGCACAGCATCATATGCCGCGCGCGCAAACGCCAACCGATCATGCATTGGCGCGCTCACGCGACTGCGCCGCGCGAACGCCACGCGCGCGCCGCTGCAGCGTGCCCGGGCAACCCTTCGGCATCCGCAAATCGACCAACATCATCGGCCATGCGCGCGGCCGCCTCTGGCGATACGCGTTGCCACGTGGTCCAACGCACAAAGTCCAACGTTGATAGTCCCGAGTAGCAACGCGCCGCACCAGCGGTCGGCAATACATGATTAGCACCCGTCATGTAATCGCCAAACGCCACTGAACTGCTTGCCCCGACAAATACGGTGCCCGCACTGCGCAATGCGTTCAACGTGTCGTCACGTACGTCCTCACGCACAACAAGGAGGAGATGCTCCGCCGCCCACGCATTCGCAAACGCAATGCCGTCTGCTAATCGTGGTGCTGTTATGACGGCGCCACGCGCGGCCAGTGACGTGCGCACAATATCCGCTCGCGGCGTTTCCACAAGCATCGCGGTCAACGCGCGTTCTACCTTACTCGCGAACGCACTCGCGTCTTCCCCACACAGCACCGCAATAACGGCAGCCTCCGGGTCATGCTCTGCTTGTGCGAGTAATTCGCGCGCAACCACGACGGCCTCCGCACTGTCGTCCGCCAACACCAACAGTTCGCTCGGCCCCGCTGGTGCGTCAATGGCCACATCAGCGACCAGCTGCAGTTTTGCTTCCGCGACGTAGGCGTTGCCCGGACCAACCACGCGATCAACGCGCGGCACTGTTTGCGTGCCCAACGCCATCGCCGCAATCGCGCCCGCACCACCAACGGCGAACAAGCGATCGACATTGGCAAGTTCGGCCGCTGCCAACACCACGGCTGACGGCATGCCATCACGTCCAGGCGGCGAACACACAATGACGTCGCGTACACCCGCGACGCGCGCAGGAATGGCGCCCATCAACAGCGAACTCGGATACGACGCACGCCCACCGGGCGCATAGACACCAACGCGCGCGAGAGGATCTGGACGTCGTCCCACGGTGATGCCAGGCTCGGGGCTGACCTCCGATGCGAACGGGCGAAACACAGCATGCACGGCGCCGATGTTGCGTTTCGCGCGCTGCAACGCTTGAACGAGCAACGGATCGAGTGCATCGAGTGCACGTTTCCATGCGGCACGCGGCACTTCAAGCGCTTCAAGTGTAACGCCATCAAAATCGTGAGCGAACGCGAACAGTGCTGCATCGCCTTCGGCACGCACGCGCGCGATGATGCCGCGCGTGCGTTCACGCATAACGTCGTTTTGCGTGGGCGATCGATCCATCAACGCTGTGCGCGTCGCTGCACTCAAGGCAGACAAAGCGCCGCGCGCACGCAGCGTCAACGTCTGGACACCGTCAACGTTCATGGCACGAGCCGCTCGATGCGCGTGACCAAAATGCCTTCACCACCCAGTGCGCGCAGTTGCGAAATAGTGCGATAGATCGTAGCCGCAGCGACAACAGCGTGGACCGCCACAAAACGGCCATGATCGGCAATTTCGATAACGGTCGGTCCGTTCAATCCGGGCAAGATGCTTCGTACCGCATCCAGCGCCTCGCGTGGAACGTTCGCCATCAAATACCGCTGTCCTCGCGCACGAATGACCGATCCAAGCGCCGTAACCAGCTCGTCCAACGCCTGTCTGCGGAGTGGGTCACCATTGCGCGGACCGGCCGTCGCCGTCACCAGGTGTGCACTGGACTGCATTACGGTTTCGATTTCACGCAGGCCGTTGACGCGCAATGTCGATCCGGTCGACGTGAGATCGACGACGACATCCGCGATGCCCAAATGCGGTGCGATTTCCGCTGCACCTGATACGGGAACGATTTCTACCGGCCGACCGCGCTCCGCAAAAAATCGACGTGCGATGCGCGGAAAGACGGTAGCGACGCGGGCCGGCTGCCCGAGCATCCCGATCTGCTCGACTGACGTGATCCCGCCGTCGTCTTTCGCCGCCACCACCAACCGACAGCGTCCAAATCCCAAATCGAGATGCGACACCAACGGTCGCTCTGACTCGCTGACCAAGTCCCAGCCGGTGACACCTACGTCGGCCGCACCGTCGGCCACAAACTCCGGGATATCCTGGGCGCGGACGAAAATGGCCTCAAATTCGCCGCCGAGCGACGCGGTCAATGCGCGTTCGCTTGACGAGCGTACTTCAAGCCCCGCGTCGTTAAAGAGCTCGCGAGTATCTTCGCTTAGTCGGCCTTTGTTCGGTAACGCGATACGAAGCATGATCCGGATTGAAAATCGTGAGAGGCGTCGGGAATGGTCGTGGACGTACCCGATAAAAACAAAAAACCCGTCCAACGAGAGGACGGGATTGCTTTGAGTAGCCAGAGGAGCGGTGGTGCCGCTAGCCCCGTAGACACAACGCATCTCGACCCGTTGGGCCGTGACCGTGGTGTGTATGATGCTGGCGAAACGTGCAGAGAGGCATACAGGGAGCGTAGCGGAGTCGCGAGTGTCCGTCAAGCGCGCTTTGAGACAACTGGGTTTGGTCAGGTTTGCTTTGCGAGGCGCTTGTGAATAAGTTCACGAGATCCACAGGGCCCTGTGGGGACAGGACGGTTCCTGTACATCAGTAAAATTTCGGTTAGGCTCTGGAGGCCTCTCGACATGCGGTTTCTCAGCTTTGCAGTAGTGACGGGTGCAGCGATCGTGCTTGGCGCTTGCGGTGGCGACAAGACGGCGAAGACGGATTCGGCGATGACGCCGGCCGCTGCTCCCGCGGCGATGACTCCTCCGGCAGCGCCGGCGGCTGGCGCAATGGCGCCGATCACCGGCAATACGGTGGAGATCAAAATGATTGGCGACGGTCAGGGCTATCGGTTCGAGCCAGCTGACGTGACGATCAAGCAGGGCGACGGCGTGAAGTTTGTGGTTGTCTCGGGCGCGCCGCACAACATCGCGTTCACGGATGCCGCCACGATGCCGGCTGCTGCGAAAGCAGCGCTTATGGCCAACATGCCGGAGCAAGCTGGTGAACTTTCTGGCAAGATGTTGATCGGCGCCAATGAGAGCTACACGGTGTCGTTCGCCGGTGTCCCAGCGGGCAAGTACAATTACAACTGCACGCCGCATTTGGCCATGAACATGAAGGGCGTTATCACGGTGCAGTAAGCAAATTGTTGGTGTCGCACAAAGCGGGGATCGGCGCAGAGCGCCGGTCCCCGCTTTGTTTCGCGCTATGCCGACTTTCTCGCGTCTGTGCGCACAACTACTGTCCGTGATATGTGGGCTGACACGCTGTTTGCGCTCGAACGAGGACATCTGGTGCGACTCGCCATTTGGGGCGGCGCGAGCGTGCTGGCAGGTTCCATCCTGTTCACTATTCTCGCGGTCCGTGGTGTTCGCGCGCCGTTGTTGCGTCACTTTGCTATTCAAACGGCTGCCTGGGGCATTGTTGATCTGGGTATTGCGTTGTGGTCATGGCGCGGCCTCGCGCTCCGTGACTTTGCTGGCGCACAAACGCTGCTCAACTTCTTGTGGTTGAATACGGGCCTTGATGTTGGTTATGTCGCCGTTGGTGTGACGCTGGCCATCACGGCGTGGCGATGGGGCGCACACGCAGGCGGGACCGGTGCTGGACTCGGTATTCTCGTGCAGGGCGCCGCGCTTTTTTTACTCGACCTTCGACTCATTCTTATGATTGGTCCGATGCAATGATGCGTGGCGAGCAGTGGCAGTGCCGACGCGGAGTGTCCTGATGGAACCGGTCATTCCCGATCTGCGTGCACACCGTCGCGCGGACGCTTATGCGCAGCTGTTACAGATGCAGACGTTATTGCTCGACGGAACAAACGACGCGATCGCGGCGATGGCCACCACGTGCGCCTTGCTGCATCACGCGTTTGGTCATTTGTGGACTGGATTTTACCGAGTGGTCGAACCCGACACGTTGCTCCGTGTTGGTCCGTATCAAGGGTCGCTCGGCTGTCTCGATATCACCTTTGGGCGCGGTGTGTGCGGCACGGCGGCGGCGGAGCGTCGCACAATTATTGTGGAAGACGTGCACGCATTCCCTGGGCACATTACGTGCGATCCACGATCACGGAGCGAGATTGTTGTTCCGGTCTTTGGTGCGACCGGTGCACTGCTCGCTGTGCTCGATATCGATTCGGCAGCTCCGTCGGCATTCGGCGATGCTGATCGACATGGTCTTGAAGCCCTGGTGGTTTGCTTCGCTCGCGCACCGTATGTTCCCGTCCCTGTCTGAACCTTGCAGACCTTCCTCGATTCCGTGTTACGGTATGACCGGCTACGCTGATCGGATCAATCACGCCTTCGCGTACGCGGCGAAGCATCATGACCAGCAAGTGCGCAAAGGCACTCGGTTACCGTATCTCACGCATCCGGCCAACGTTGCGGTAATTCTCGCTCGGTACGCGTGTGCCGAAGAGACCATCGTTGCCGGAGTATTGCATGACGTGGTGCAGGATTGCGTCCGTGATGGATGGACGCACGACATGCTGCAAGAGCGTATCGGTAGCAAGTTTGGCAACACCGTACTGGAAACTGTGCTGGCCGTGAGCGAACGGCGATTGGATGACGACGGCGTTGAGTTGTCGTACGAGGATCGGAAAAACGACTACGTGGAACGACTGTCCCTCGCGTCTGAAGACGCGCTGTGGGTGTGCGCGGCGGACAAAGTGCACAATGCAAACTCGATATTGTCGGACTTACGCCGCACGTCGTTTCCCGAAACCGTTTGGGGTCGTTTCTCGGTCGGGCGCGAAGGCACGGTCAAGTGGTATCGACGCGTCAGCGATCGGTTGCGCGAACTGCGCTTCGATGCGCCCATAGCCCAAGAACTTGCTGATGTCGCTGGTGCGCTGGCGCTCGTCGGCGAAGACTAGCGCGCAG
>JAYTTR010000069.1:0-2840 GCA_043744935.1 Gemmatimonadaceae bacterium | reverse complement strand
TACGGAGAAGCATGAAGAAGTTGAATTTGTTCGCGGCGCTGGTTGTAGCGCTCGTTCCAACCTTAGCACAGGCAACGCCGGCGCCGCCGCCGGCGTGTAAAGATGCAACCACTATGACGGGGTTCACGGGTTACGTCACCTGCTCCGGATCATTCGAAGGCAACATTAACGGCGACGCGAGTGAGCTGGCAAACTTGAAGACATATTTTGGCGGAACGTGGACTTGGCAGGGCAAGACCGACGATGCCGGATCCGGTCCGTTCACCAGTAACCCCGCGTTGGGCGGAACCGGATCCGGGACTGTCGGTTTCGATGCGCCAATCAGCGGCTTTTTCGTGCTGGGTATCAAGCAGTCGACTCGCTTTAGCTTTTACGAGTTCAACGAAGCGGCGCCGATTTCATCGATCGCATGGAGCTCGCTTGGCACTTCCCCGCAGTCTGGCGGTGTTTCGCACATCGCACTTTATGTGCGGGTCGGGAATACTGTTGTTCCCGAACCATCATCGTACGCGTTGATGGGCGTCGGACTTGCTGCACTGGGTTTGGTTGCTCGTCGCCGTCGCAACAACGCGTAATTCACGCATCGCTTCACGGTGTATCGAACCGCTCCGGCACGTGCCGGAGCGGTTTTCGCTTTCACACCGCTCTTACCCAAACAATCGCGTCCGCGCTGCGTCTGACAAGGCGACAACGGCCGGATGCACCAACCGTCGCTCCGCACTAATCGCATAAAATCGTTCGCGCACATCCGGCAATCGACCAACCACACGCACGCCATAGGCGCGACGAATCTGCGCTTCCACAACTGTGGGGGCAGCGAACAATCCCATCCCTTCTTGTCCAAACACTTGAAGCAGCGCGACGTCCTCTACTTCGCAGGTAATGTCGGGGCGAATATTCTGTGCAATACACCACGCATCAAATGATCGACGCAGCGCCGTGTTGTCGGTCTGCAAAACAAACGGTGCGTCGTTGAGCGATTTCGGAAAACCACGTTTGTAACGAGTTGCCAAGGCGTCGGTGCCGAAGATGGTCACGCCGCACTCGCCCAGCAGATGATTGAACGTGCGAACCGTGAGTGACGGCGCGGCCGGTGCATCAGCCAACACCACGTCAATCGTGTGCAACGCAAGCTCCGCCACTAGCCGTTCCGTCTTGTCAATACGACACGTTAAACGAAATCGTGGCGAGATGGAAAGCGCGGGCTTGAGAAGCCGAAACGCCGTTAGCTTTGGCAGCGAGTCCGAAATGCCAACAATGAGACGCGTTGGCATGGTGCCACGTCCACGCGCGAGCGCTTCGGTGAGTTCGCGACCCGTACGAAACATCTCGTCGGCGTACCGCTGCACCATCTGCCCAATTTCCGTGAGCACCAAGCCACGTCCACGACGCTCGAACAGCTTTGCACCCAACGATTTTTCGAGCGTGCGCAGTTGCGTACTGATCGTTGGCTGCGTGAGGTTGAGCACGATCGTCGCACGCGCGATGCTTCCCTCGCGTGCGACCACCCAAAAGTACAAGAGATGCTGATAATTGAGCGTGTTCAGCGATGGTAAAATCATCTCGCGAACGTACGCTGCGCGTCAGCGCGATGGAAGCGGTACCGGCGTCACCTTTCCCGTCTCAAGATCGTAAACCCCGCCAGCAACGAGCAGGCGACCATCGGCGATGCGCTTTGCCAACACTGGCGACGCTTCACTTAAAATCTCCGCCTGCAGTTCAACGTTGCGCCGAATCGCGACAGCGAGATCTCCGTTGGACTCCTTTGCCGCGCGTCGAATGTGTTGATAGAGCGTGGAGATTTGCCCCGGAACTGCGTCGCCCTTCAGCGTCGCCGACACCGCACCGCACTTGGAATGACCAAGCACAAACAGCACCTGCGCACCGAGTACTTCCACACCAAATTCCAAACTGCCGATGATTGCCGGATCGGCCACATTTCCGGCGATGCGGGTCACAAAGACATCACCAAAACCCTGATCAAAGACGATTTCAACTGGCACGCGCGAGTCGGCACAGCCGAGGAATGCAGCAAATGGCTGTTGTCCAGCCGCCACTTCTTTCAGTCGTTGCATATTCCGATGCGGCGCGGTGATCGTACCTGCCGCAAATCGCGCGTTACCACGATAGAGCGCTTCGAGTGCGTCCGCTGGTGAGCGATATTCCGGCGCGTGCGTTGGGAGGGCGGCATGCAACGGATTGGCGAACGTTGCGCCGAGTAGTGATCCCGCGCCCACGCCTGCGGCCGCGCGCAACGCGCCGCGCCGCGACATCTGCTGCTCAGAGGCGCACATCAGCGTGAAACCTCGGCAACCGCTACGTACTTCTCGCCTCGAACCACTGCAACATCACTTACGTACGCGATCAAACCGTACGCCGCAAAGTACGTGGTTGCCAAGTGCTCGACGATCCGATCCGCCACGTTCGCGGGGACGATCGAATCAATGCGAACATTGATGCCAGGAAGCGTGGTTGCATGCAAGCCGCGTGATCCCTCGCCGCGTCCCTCCACCACCGTCCATCCCGATGCGCCCAATGCGCGCAATTCATGCGTCAACCGCGACTCAAGCACTGGCTCGGCGACAATCGTAACGAGTTTGAGCGGATACGTATGCATGTGTGCAACTCCTGTCAGGCGATCGCCTGAGCGATGCGAAAGTAGATCGGAATACCAGCGAGGATGTTTAACGGGAACGTGATGGCAAGCGCAGCGGTCAATGAGTAGGTCGGATTGGCCTCTGGGAGCGTAAGGCGCACGGCTGGAGGTGCGGCGATGTAACTCGCACTGGCGGCCATCGTGCCCAGTACCGTGCATCCTCCCACAGAAAGTCCAGCCAGAT
>JAYTTR010000068.1:0-11135 GCA_043744935.1 Gemmatimonadaceae bacterium | reverse complement strand
ACCAAGTGTATATCGCGTCGCTGATGGGCATGCACGTCGAGGTGGAAGGGCAAGGCGTGGTGGGGCATGTGAAAGACGTCTACAACGCGCCGCAAGGTTTGTTGATCGAGGTACAGACGGCCACGGGAACTCCGCTCGTGCCATGGCGTCCCGAACTTATTGCCCGCGTTGACGAAGACACGCGAACGATTGTGCTCAAGCCGCTTGAAGGGCTGCTCGAGTAGTTGGCGCCGCAATCACGTCGCCATGCTGCGGATCAACATCGTCACGATTTTTCCCGAGTTTTTTGCGGGCCCACTTAGTCTCAGTATTCCGGCGCGCGCGGCCGGTGTGGGCCGAGTGTGCTATAACGTCGTTGATCTGCGCGCCTATACGCATGATCGGCATCGCACGGTGGACGACTATGCATTTGGTGGCGGCCCGGGCATGGTGATGAAGCCCGCACCGTTCTTTGAAGCTGTCGAATCCATCGGCGCCGTATCCCCGATTGTTTTGCTTTCACCACGCGGCAAAAAATTCGTGCACGCGGACGCGATGCGATTCTCGATTGGTACCGAACTCACGTTGTTGTGCGGTCACTACAAAGATGTCGATGAACGCGTCGCGCAGCACCTCGCCACAGAAGAGCTATCACTCGGCGATTTCGTGTTGAGTGGTGGTGAGCCCGCAGCATTGGCCATCGTTGACGCAATCGCGCGACTCCTCCCTGGAGCGATGGGCGACATGGAGAGTGCGCGCACTGATTCGTTTTATGATCGCGGGATTAGCGCCGCAAGTTATTCACGACCGGCGGATTTCCGCGGACTGCTTGTGCCCGACGTGCTTGTGAGTGGTGATCATGCCAAGGTTGCTGCGTGGAAAGAGGCGGAAAGTTTGCGACGCACGCGTGCGGCCGAAGCGCGAGATCGCGTCGAGTGGACGCGCCGCGAGGCGGAGATTGCCGCACGCGAAGCCGCCATCGCCGAGGTCGCGCGCATCGCGGCGGAGACGCTGGCGAGAAGACGCAAGCGGGGACGGGGACGAGCGCCGTAACTACTGGCGCGCCGATTAGTTTTGCAGGTTGTACCCTGCGCGCCGCAGATCAACGAATTCACGCAGAGCCCGACGCATGAGCACAACAAAGACCGCACCACTTCGATTCCGCCGTGTTGTCGTGACTGGCCTTGGCGCCGTGACCCCGATCGGTCTCGATGTACCGTCGTTCTGGGATGCCGCCGTTCGCGGCGTGAGCGGCGCCGCGCCGATCACGCGCTTTGACGCGAGTACGTTTGCGACGACGTTTGCCTGTGAGTTGAAAGGCTTCGACCCGTTAATGGCGATGGATCGCAAACTCGCGCGACGCCTTGATCGTTTTGCGCAGTATGCGATGGCCGCGGCGAACGAAGCGATCGCGCATGCCGGGATTGATACGAATACGCTGAGCGATGCGGAACGCGCGCTGATGGGAGTGATGATCGGCAGCGGGCAGGGCGGCATGCAAACGTTTCAGACGCAGGCCGAGTCGCATCTGACGGAGGGGCATGATCGTATCTCGCCGTTTTTCGTGCCGATGATTATTCCCGACATCGCCGGTGCGATGGTGGCCATGCAGCATGGATTGCGCGGGCCGAATCACTGTGTGGTGTCGGCCTGCGCAACGGGCAATGACAATTTGATGAGCGCGTTGGATTCCATTCGTGCGGGCCGTGCGGATGTCATGGTGGTTGGTGGCAGCGAAGCGGCGATCACCCAGCTTGGCCTCGGCGGATTTGGTTCGGCGCGCGCATTGTCCACGCGCAATGACGCGCCAACACTCGCCAGCCGTCCATGTGACACAGCGCGCGATGGATTTGTGCTGGGCGAGGGCGCTGCGGTGTTGGTGGTAGAATCGGCCGAGCATGCCGAAGCGCGCGGCGCGACGATTCTCGCGGAGTTAGCAGGTGTGGGCGCAGCGTGCGATGCGTTCCATCTCACTGCTCCGCACCCCGAAGGGCTTGGTGCGCGACTGGCAATGGAAGCGGCGTTGCGTGATGCAGGCGTGGCTCTCGACAGCATCGACGTCATCAACCTGCACGGTACGTCGACGCCGCTTGGCGATGTGGCGGAGTGTCGCGCAGTGCGCGCCGTATTTGGTGCGCGCACGGACGCGATGATGACGACGTCAACGAAGGGGATGACTGGTCACATGCTTGGGGCTGCAGGTGCGGCCGAGGCCGTGCTGTCCATTTTGAGCATGCTACATGGCATAGTGCCACCTACGATCAATGTGGAATTGCAAGATCCCGCATGCGATGTCCCACTCGCCACGAATCACGCCGTCGCGCGCAGTGTTCGAATAGCGATGAGTAACGCTTTTGGTTTTGGTGGGCACAATACGTCGGTGATTTTTATTGCGGCTGGATTGCGTGCGGCAATGTCGTGAGTAAACATGCCGCTCGCGAAAAAATCATTCGATTTTTTGATCCTGCGGTTATCATGGCGGCGTCACGAACGCTGCCGGGACTAGAGATTGTACGCGCGTTCATGACCGGCACGTTACCGCTACCGCCGGCCGTCGCGCTCATCGGTGCGGTGGTGAACCAGGTCGACCATGGCCGCGTGGTCATGAGCGTGCTGCCAGACGAAAGTCACTTCAATGCATTGGGAACCATGCACGGCGGCATCATTGCGACGCTCTTTGATACGGCCCTTGGATGCGCTGTTCAGTCGGTGCTCGTTGCGGGTCGCGGGTACACCACACTCTCCATTGGAGTGAACTTTGTGCGCGGCGTGACCCTGGTGACGGGAATGATCATGGCCGAGGGCACCGTGGAGCATGTCGGACGCTCCACGGCGTTGGTACGAGGTACCTTGCGCGATGCGGACAACAAATTGCTCGCGACGGCAGAATCGACATGCATGCTCTTTGACGCGCCGCTCGCGCGTTAACGGCACGCGGGGTACGAGGGATCTGCGCCAGCAATTGCCGGTTTTGTTTTTCGCTCGCTGATTGCCCACATGATGTCGTGTACAAAGCGGCCGAGTCGCGCCGCATGCTCGTATTCTATGTATTGTGGTTCGTCGGTTTGCATGTGGTAGTCCTGTGCGTACCCCAATGAGAAGTACGTCACCGGCACATCATGATGCACGTAGTTGACCTGATCACTCCGGCAGAAGCGATTCATCGGGTTCGCGGTGACGTCCCACGTTTTGTCGATGGCCATTGTTTCAGCGCGGGTGGCGTTGACTGAATCGATGACATCACCAAACTCGCGTGAGAGTCGCCGCGCGCCGAGGGTCTGCACGGACGTTGGTCCGCCAAATTTTACTTGATCGACGCGTCCTTTTCCGACCATATCCATATTGTGCGCCGCGACAATTGCGGTGAGCGGAATGGTGGGATGATCGGTGAACCACTTGGAGCCGAGTAGACCGGCCTCTTCGCCTTCATGCGACACGAAGATGATGGAGCGGGATGGCTTCTCCGACGCGAAGCGTTCGGCAATCTCGAGCAGCACCACGGTGCCTGACCCATCGTCATCAGCGCCATTCATGATCGAATCGAGACGTGGTGCGCGAATGCTGCGTGCGCGCGCAATGAGTGAGTCAATTTGATGTTGTTGCGCGACCGTTGGGCGACACGCGGGATCGTTCGAGCCTTGGCGACGCGTGACGAAATTCACTGCGCGCAACGAATCATGTTCGACCGTGACTGTGTTCACACCAACGTGATCGTTGTGCGCACCAACGAGCACGTATTCGGCAGCGCGCGTAGGGTCTGAACCCGGCAATATGGCGATGACATTGCGCGCGGGCGTGGGGGACATGCGCCACGCATAGCTCCAGTTGGCTGACACAGGCTGTCCCGCCGCGCCAATGCTCAGTTGGTCGACACTACTGCCAAACATCTGTGCGGCAACCGCGTTGGATATCGTAGCGCCCGCAAGCGACGTTGTGCCGCGCGGCAGCGCGGGCTGCATGCCCATACGTTCGCCGAACGCTGCGCTGAGTGTTGCCGCAGAGGTCCCATCGAGACCGATCAACAACACGGCAACGGCTCCAGCGGACATCGCACGCCCATCGCGCGATGCGGCACCGGCGCGCGGGGCACGGGAAGCTGCTGGCGCTGCCAATTCAACTGCTGCTGCAGCAGCGGCGCCAAACTTATTGGGAACATCTTCGCAGCCAACAAACGATGTTGGCCCGCGACCGGCCGGTGCTGCCGCTCCTGCCGCTGCAGGTGGTGCAATGAACACGGCCACTTTGCCGGCGAACAGTGCGGGGTCGAGCACGGTGCTCGTATCGCCCCAGCGGCCCGCAAACACGGTCGCGACATTGGTCAGTTCAACGTTGCCGCTCAGCGCTGTGGCACCGCCTGGCACCACTGGAATCCAATCGCTTCGCGGTTTGAGTGTAGTCGTGCCGAGGGTGAGTCGCGACGTCACGCTGTCAAAGCCACTCGGTCCAAACGGCATGTTTTGAAAATAGGTGCCGCTGTCGCCCGCTGGTTTAAGGCCGAGGCGTTTGAATTCGCGCGCAATGTACGCGGTGCCTTTGTAGTTACCAGGTTCGCCGATGCGTCGGCCAAGCATGGAGTCGTCGGCAAATTGGTAGAGACGCGTGCGGAGATCGTTGGCCGTAATTGCCGATACCGTCGGACGAGGCGCCCATGTGCGCGGCCCTTCATCTGGCCAGACGATTTTGGCGGTCGCGGTTGCTTTCGACGGCTTCGTTGCGGGCTTCGTTTGCGCGGCAAGGGGGCCGACCGAACAGAGCACGAGAGCACACGCAAGTGAAAAATGGCGCACGGGCAGGATCCTGTCGTCGAAGAGGCGAGATGAGGCGGGCGATGCTGTCGGAGATATTACGACGCGCGGTCGCATAACGCTCGAATGTGCGCGGGCAGTGAGGGCGGTGGTCTATCGATCGTGTGTGCAGTTATTGCAATTGTTTTGGCGCGGATTTCGGTTTAGCAATGACCAACAGCGCGTTCCCCACGTCGCGTTCTCCGGTTGAATCGGATGGTGCATTCACGACGGCACCATTGATGACCATGGTGGTGGAACCACCGCCATCAAAGTTCATGGCTTGCCACGCACCGACGGAGCGCATGCACGCAGCGAGTTCGACCAGAGTCATACCGACGCTTTTTTCAGAGCGACCATCCACCGTGAGCAGGAACATCGTGCGACGGTTGCGTGAGAATCCGACACTGGTGCGTGGATGTCGCACTTCGGCGTTGCGTGAGATGGTCCCTTCAACCGTCGCGGCATCGGCAGCAACGTTCACGCCATCGTGAAGAATGCGCGGCCATCCGCCAACGAGAAGGCGCGGTGTCGTACCGTGCGCAAGGCGCGGCAACGTGGCGAGGAGTACGCGCACCGTATCTCCGTCGCCCATTGCCTGAATTTCCTTCGTGCGCGCGCCGTATGCACTGAGTACAGCACCGTTTGGCGGAATGGGTGAGCCGGAAGCATTCGACACGACAGCACGCCGCACGTAGAGGAGCGTGTCACCATGCTGTCCGGACGCGATCAGTGTTGCTTCGGCAGTGATACGCGACGTGTCGCGCGGTGTGGTCGGGCCGTAGCGCGAGGTGAAGAGCGCGGTGCCTTCGGGGTTCCCTGTCGGATTGAAGTTGACGGAAACGATTGGCGTGCGCACGCCGTGCGCCCACACATGCGCATCGAGGATAAACCGGTCAATGGCGGGGACACCTGCTGCGTCCAAGGCGAACTGCACGTGCACATTGTCGTACGTGTCAAAGGGAGAGTCCGTCACCTTCAATCCTTTCCACCACTCGCCGTTGATGACTTGATTGTTCTCGTTTTCGCCAGTCTTGAGATCGAAGAAATCGGCATTGACGGCGGCGAGGACCGAGGTGCCCTTGCGCAGCGCCATATCCGACGTGCGCTCACGCGAACGCAGTTGATCGTGCGCACGGGAGGTCGTGAGCATGACCGACGCGCGACGCAGGTCGATGCGCACGAGGTGTATGGCCCATGGTCCGCCGCCATCGTGTATGAGTTGATATTGCACACCTGGCGCCAGCAGCGTGGATACCGCGACGTCTGCGTGCTGGGCGTTCAGGGCGCGTGTTGCAAGCAGCGAAAAAACGAGAAGTCTTAAGGCGCGCAAATGTTCCTTTTCTGGAAAGTGGACATATAATTTCACTCAGTTGTAGCAACTGCGCGAGCACAGTTTGCGCGTTGCATACCGATCCAGATATTGCGGGTCGTCCCTCCCCCACGTTTCCGAGGCCGTCGCCATGCGACACATGCTCCTCCGTCTGTTTGGTGCCGCCACGCTCCTGGCGCTTTGCACCTTGCCGGCGCGCGCACAAAATACCATCACGCTCGAAGGTCTCGTGAAGGGAGACGGACAACCCTTGTCCGGCGCGCAAATAACCGTTGTAAACACCGCGACACGAGAAACCGCGCGCGCCCTGACGCGAGCAAACGGTGAGTTTCGCGTGATTGGACTGTTTACGGGGCAATACACGGTGACGGTGCGCGCGATCGGCTACCGTTTGCAAAGCGACTCCGTGCAACTCGCCATCGGCCAGCGTGCGCGACTCGAGTTCACGATGCAGAAAGGCGCCGCCGAACTTGACGCGCAAACGGTGACGGCAGAACGCGTGAAGCAGGTCGAGGTGCAGCGGATGTCTGTATCGGCACCCGTGATGAAGGAAGAGATTGAAAATCTTCCGCTCAATTCGCGTGGCATGATGAATCTGGCCGGTATCGTGCCTGGCATAAAAACGTACGCGCCGCAATCGGGTCGCACGTTACCGTCGGGAGGTGCTGCGCCAGATTTGCGGTTCTTCAACGTCTACATGGACGGCGTGGAGATGAAGAGTCTGTACAATGGCAACATCGTTGGACTTGGTCAAACCGGATCGCCGCTTCCGCAAGAAGGCATCGAGCAGTTCCGCGTGTACGTCAATCCGTATGACGCCGAGTACACGCGTGCTGGATCGTATGTGATCAGCGCGGAAAGCCGCCGTGGCACCAACAAGTGGCAAGGATCGGCATTTGGATTCTATCAGGACAAGAACGTCATTGCGCGGAATGCGTTCCAGGCTGTCGTGCCGAACTTTGGACGCCAGCAGCTGGGCTTCAACATTCGCGGCCCGTTAGTCAAAGACAAACTGTTCATCGCAACCAGCTACGAGCTGACGTCAACCGACTTTTACCTGGACGTGAACCCAACGAGTGGACCGTGGACCACGTACAAGGGTTCGTTTTTCGCACCGAACAAGAACCACACATTGTTCACGCGCCTCACGTGGGTGCAGAGTCCACAAATCACGTACGACGCAATGGTGTCCGCGCGCTTCCTGAAGGGCGAGGGCAACTTTGGTGCGCGTGTGTCGCAGGACGGAGGAATTAGCCAGGACTATAGCATTTACACTGGGCAACTTCGTCAACGATACCTCGCGAAGAGCGGCAATTTTGTCAACGAAGCCAGTTTGCAACTGGTGAACTGGAATCACAATGAAGCGCCGCTCAAGCCCGGTCCACAGTTCACGTATCCGGGCATCGTCTTTGGCACGTCTGGGTTTCCACTGATCTTGAAGGAAACACATTTGCGCATCGTAGACCGGGCGACGTTCAATATCGACAATGCGTCAGGATCGCACGTCCTGAAGGCGGGCGTTGAGCTAAGTCAGATCGCCGCAAGTCAAACGTTTCCCAACAACAAAGACGGCTCGTTCAACTTTCTGACCGATACGTCGTCGCTTCCGAACATCGCATCAATCGCGGTCGGCTTCACGGATCCGAACGGCATCAGCGATGCGCGCGCGAGTGCCACTGGCGTCACGACAGGCGTGTATCTCAACGACGAGTGGCGCATCAAGCCAAACTTCACGTTGGCCCTCGGCGCTCGGCACGATGCCGAAATCAACACTCTCAATAACAAGTATACGGTGCCGTGGGCGAGCGATCCCATTTTGAAGGCGATCCCCGCGTTGAGCAATTTTCTGAATACGGGCAATCGCAAAAATCAACTTGGCAACATTTCGCCGCGCGCCTCTTTTTCGTGGGATCCAACAAGCAAGAACAAGACATTCGTCCGCGGCGGTTTCGGCATTATTTACGATCGCGTCACGAGTTTTATCGGGTTTCAAGAGCGTAAGAATTCGACATGGCGCACGTACAATTTCACCAACCCTGGTACGATAGATCCAGCCGTTTTGCGCGCACGGGTCATTGCCGGACTATCAGGATCGCCAGCGCCGATCCTCGTGAAAACGGATATGAAAACGCCGCACAGCATCCAAATGTCGCTTGGTGTTGGTCATCAACTCACCAGTGAGTTTGGACTGAACGTGGATTATGTGCGTCAACACATGGACAATCTGTACGTGCAACGCAATCCGAACTATCTCGATAAGTCGGTCACGCCGAGCGTGCGCAAGCTCACGGCAGCGTACGGCGACATCGTGCTGTGGGATGACGTTGGAAAGTCCGACTATTCCGCAGTCTTGCTCCAGGGTACGTGGCAGCGTCGGAAGGCTCGTGTGAACATCGCGTACACACTTGGTTGGTATGAAGGGGATTTCGATACGGCCGCGCTTCCGAACTTTACGTATCAGTTCCTCTTTAACCGGCAGCGTACGACGGGTGATGAGCGGCATCGGTTCGTGTTGTCCGATGTGCTGCCAATACCATTTGGTTTCACCTTCTCATCGATCTCCACGTTTGCCAGTCCGCGTCCATTCCTGTCGATCGATGGTCGTGACATCAACCTCAATAACATCACCGGCGATGACTACACTGGTGGCACGCCAACGACGAGCGGTATTCGCACCGCCCGTCCGTCCAATACGTGGAATAATTGGTATCGCACGGTTGATCTGCGACTTGCGCGGCCGTTGTTCGACTGGAACGGGAAGAAAGTCAGCGTTTCGGCCGAGGTATTTAACGTCTTCAATTTCAATAACAATCTCTCGTACGGAGCGACGCAGTTCACGGCAACCGGCACCGCAGTCGCGTCATACGGGATTCCAACGGGCGCGTACGGCGCACGGCAAGGGCAAGTAGGGATGCGTTTCGAGTGGTAGTGGCATCGTGAATTTCAAACGGCTGTCACCACGCGGTGGCAGCCGTTTGTCGTTATAGGCTATCGATACAAGAGATACGGTTTTACTTTTTTCGCGAACACGAGTGCGTCGGCGTCCCAGTGTTTCACAAGTGCGTCCATCGTGTTTTGCTCGACGGCCTTCGTGAGTTGATCCGTACCGGCAAGGCGGTCAATCGATCGCGTGCGTCCCGCTGCGTTGACCGATGGCTCGCGCCACTTGAACTCGGTGGGATGTCGCGCGAAAAACACCCGCAACATGCGTAGTCCGACTTCAACGGGGCGCACCGTATTGCGGTCAGTGACGCGAATGCGAATCATCGGTATGGTTTGACCAGCAAACTTGTATCCGGCCTCGATTGTCCGGGTGGCGGTGTCAAACCGAACGCCTGACAGTTTACGCGCGTTCAATTCGGCAGCGACCGCAACGTTGTCAGTGAGATACGCCGCGCCGATCAGCGAGAAAGGATCTTCTGTGCCACGTCCCTCTGTTGCGTTGGTACCTTCAAAAAAAACCGTACCAGGGTACAGGAGTTCTGCATTGATGTTGCGCAGATTCGGCGATGGATTGAGGCGCGGCAACTTTGTTTCGTCGTACCACATGCTCCGGCGATAGTGCTTCATCGGAATCACCGTGATATTTGCGTTCAGCAGTTTTTCGCCAACCAGAAAGCGCATCAGTTCGCCCGGCGTTAAACCATATCGCAAAGCCACCGGATACTGTCCAACGAGCGACGCAAATCGCGGATCGAGAATATTTCCTTCAACGCGATCGGCGCGGATGGGATCAGGCCGGTCGAGGATGATGATTGGTTTATTGGCTTTTGCCGCAAGGAGCGCGAGTGTCCATTGAAACGTGTATACGCGAGCGCCCACGTCTTGAATGTCGTACAGCACCACATCGACATCCTGCAACATGTCCGCTGTTGGTGACTCCACATCGCCGTAGAGCGAGAAGACTTTGATGCCCGTGGCAGAGTCCACACCAGAGCTGATTTTCTCACCAGCTTTCGCGATGCCACGAATCCCGTGCTCTGGCCCGTACAGTGCCGTGAGTTTGACGCCGGGTGCTTTGAACAAGAGATCAATCGTACTCGTCCCTTGCCGATCACGGCCCGAGTGATTGGTGAGTAAACCGACGCGCTTCCCTTGGATGAGATGCAACGAATCGGAAAGCAGCACTTCGATACCCGGAATGACGCCGAGCGTTTTTTGTGCGGTAACGGGTGTGGTTGGGAGCGCAACCAGGAAGGCAATGGCAAAGGCGCGACTATGCACGGGCTTCTATGTCGGCAAGTACCGAATCAAGCCCTGGCCACGCTGCGAGGTTGTAGCGAACAAGCGTCTTGATATACCGCACGCCGTCTTCACCATGCTGCTCGTGCACGGCGGCAGCAGCGCGGCTTGCGGCGGCGGCATCTGCGTATGGTGGTTCAATATCGTCGGCAATCTTGCCATTCTCGTTTGCGACACCGGCCGTATCAAGAAACGTGCGTTGAATTGCCGGCTCGAGGTCGACATACAACAGCTGCAACAGTTCCAGTTCGTCCTGTCCGTTTTCTGCGTTCAAGCGCACAACCTCGCGCGCGAGTCGATCGGCAGGCCACGACTGCAACGACGCGGCGCGAAATCCGCCGCCGCGCGCAACGAGTCGCTGGATGTATGTCCCGCGTGATTCGCGGTGAGCGGTGAGCGCGTGCGTCAGGAGCGCCACACGGCGCGCGGACGAGAGGGAGCGGTAGGGGGTAAGATTCGCCATGCGACAATATTAACGATGCCCCACCACGTCAGCGCGTCCAGATCACGATAGCGCAATCCGCGCCGCGCCAAGGCGCCTTGTATTGCAGCGGGATTTGCGCTGGACCGACGTACACTTCAATCCCCTCGACGATGTCTGGCGGAATGCCGTCGGTGACCCCGGGTCGCGGTGGTGGCTCAGCACGTTGCGCCCGCTCCTTGACCGTCGCGGCGATGACTGGTGGATCTCGCGGCGGCGGCGGGCTTAATGAGCCGTCCAGGAAAACAACGGGGTTCGCACAACTTCTCAATCGGCCAACCATGCGATTGACCAATTGCGTGAGATCGATTGGATT
>JAYTTR010000067.1:0-2846 GCA_043744935.1 Gemmatimonadaceae bacterium | reverse complement strand
GCGGTGCACACGCAACAACACGTCCGCCACTGTTGCACCGTTGGCGTCCGGGAATGGATCGTGGACATTCAAGCATAAGCGCTCTGACACGATGCGGCGCGCCAACGAGTAGCCGTTTGTGTGTAGTCCGTCACTCGCGAGCGCGACGAGCGAATCGCCCTCACGCACGCGTGCACTGCCGAGAACGGCGTCTTCTTCCACGATGCCGGTGATGAAACCGGCAAGGTCGTAGTCGGGGGGCGTGTACACTCCAGGCATCTCCGCCGTTTCACCACCAATCAACGCGCATCCATTTTCCCGGCATCCCGCCGCCACCCCGGCCACGACCGCCTCAACAACGAGTGGATGAAGTTTTCCGAACGCCACATAATCGAGAAAGAACATCGGCACTGCGCCCTGCACCAGAATGTCATTCGTACAGTGATTCACCAGACAGTGTCCAATCGTGTCGTTCCGCCCGCTGTCGATCGCCACCTTGATTTTAGTACCGACACCATCAGCACTCGACACGAGTAACGGTGCGCGATATCCCTCGGGCACGCGAAACATGCCGCCAAACCCGCCAAACGCACCGCGCGCTCCAGCGGTAAGCGTGGATTGTACATGCGCCGCTAGTCGATGCTTCGAATCTTCCGCCGCATCGATATCGACACCGGCGGATTTATAGTCCATGGCCTCGCGCGGCGCCGCGTCGCCACCCGACATCGTCACCCGTCGAGCTTCGCGTCGAACGCGACGAGTCGTGCAATTTCTTGCACACGCGCATCGATGTCGGCGCGCGTGATTTCCAGCAGTCGCGCGTTCGAAAACTTTTCGACGGCAAATGATCCCATGGCAGATCCCACCACGACGGCGCGGCGCATCGATCGTTCGCTCAAGTCACCGGTCGCGGCAAGATAGCCAATAAATCCGCCGGCAAACGAGTCACCGGCCCCCGTCGGATCAAAGACGGATTCGAGCGGGAATGCCGGCGCGAAAAAGATGCTATCCGGTGTGAACATGAACGCACCGTGTTCGCCCTTCTTGATCAGCACGTACCGCGGGCCTCGTTCCATGATCCAACGCGCCGCCTGTACGAGGTTGCTGCGCTCGGTAAGTTGACGCGCCTCGCCGTCGTTCAGCGTAATCAGGTCAACGTGTCCAAGCAGTTCAACGAGTTCCGGGCGACGCGATTCGATCCAGAAGTTCATCGTGTCGCACGCGACGAGGCGCGGCTTGCTGACTTGCTCCAAGACCTGCAGTTGCAACCGCGGATCGATGTTGGCCAAAAAGACAAAGGGCGCGTTCTTGAACTGCTCCGGAATTTTCGGACGAAAATTGGAGAACACGCCAAGATGCGTTTCCAGCGTTTCTGCCGAGCTCAAGTCGTGCCGATATCGCCCACGCCAGCGAAAACTTGTCCCGGTTGCGTGCTCGAGGCCCGCAAGATCAACACCGCGGTCGGCGAGCGGTTGCAGTTTGTCCACGGGATAGTCATCGCCCACCACGCCCACCAATTGCACCGGTGCGAAGTGCGATGCCGACGACGAAAAAAACGTGCCTGATCCGCCAAGAACATCGTCCGCTCTGCCGAACGGAGTCTCGACGGAATCGAGTGCAACGGAGCCAACAACAAGCACGGCACTGGGTGCGGGAACGGTCACATGCGCTCCGGAGCAGAAAGTCCAAGAACACGCAGTCCAGCCCCGAGGCCGAGCTGCGTGGCGCGCGCCAACACGAGGCGCGCGCGAGTGATTGCCTCGGGTTCTCCGAGGACATGATGCTTGTGATACCACGTGTGCGCTGCACGCGCTGTTTCCAACAGCCAGCCCGCAATCCGATGCGGCTCGAGGTTGTCTGCGGCGGACCGCACCATCGCCGGAAAGTCCAGCAGCTGTTTGATCAGCTCTTGTTCCGCCGGCTCGGACAACACCGCGAGGTCGACGCCGTCGGCACTGACGTGCGCCGCATCGACTTCGCCGACCCGGAAAATGCCGCACATGCGCGCGTGCGCCATCTGTGCGTAGTACACCGGATTTTCTTCCGACTGACTACGCGCGAGGTCCACATCGAACACGAGTTGCGAGTCGCCTTTGCGCATGAGGAAAAAGAAACGCACGGCGTCACGGCCGACTTCATCGATGAGATCACGCACGGTGACGTAGGTACCCGCGCGCTTGGAGATTTTCATCTCCTCGCCCGATTTCATCACCGTCACCATCTGGTGCAACACATACTCGGGATAATTGTCTGGGATGCCCATGTCCAACGCCTGTAGTCCAGCGCGCACACGTGTCGTGGTGCTGTGATGATCGGCACCCTGGACATTGACCGCGCGATGATAACCGCGCTCCCACTTGGTCACATGATACGCGACATCGGGCACGAAGTACGTGTAGTCGCCACCTTTTGCCGCACTCTTCTTCATCACGCGATCTTTGTCGTCACCAAAATCCGTCGTACGTAAAAAGAGCGCGCCCTCTTGTTCGTACGTATGCCCCGAGGCACGCAGCGCCGACACGGTGTGGTCGACGCGACCATCGCTGTACAGCGAACTCTCGAGATAGTAGGTGTCGAACTTCACACCAAACGTTTGCAAATCCAGATCCTGTTCGTGACGCAACGCCGCGACGCCGAACGCTTGCATCGCCACGAGGTCGGTACCTGCAACATCTTCTCCATGCTCGGCGACGTACCGCCGCGCGATTTCGGTGATGTACTCACCGTGATATCCACCATCAGGAATCGCCAGCGGGCGTCCCGCGAGCTCGTGCACCCGCGCTTGCACACTCTTCGCAAGATTCGCGATTTGTACGCCAGCATCGTTGTAATAAAATTCCCGCTCAACCGACCAACCGGTGTACTCA
>JAYTTR010000066.1:0-2847 GCA_043744935.1 Gemmatimonadaceae bacterium | reverse complement strand
TGCGGCGTTCCATGTCACCGAGAGCGGCGAACCTGACGCCGGCAACGTGATCGCGCCAGGTATCATTGGCTCGGCCAATCGAACGCTGATGTTTGACGCCGGAAATACGTCGGTGGCTCCGGGAACGACGACTTGCACTTGGTCGCCGCTCGCGTAGGCAATCGGTGCGGTCGTGAGGTTGGCGTAGCGAAACAGCAGTAAATCATACGGCAACGACGTGTTGGTCGCTCCAATGGTAAACGCCACGGCATCGCCTGCTTTGCTCACACCCTGCGTCACTGTGATCGAGGTATCTACCGTCGCGAACGTGCATTGATCCGATTGTTGCGTGGCACTATTCGGCACTGATGCGGAATACGATTGAAAGAAAATCACAGTCGCGTTTGCGTTTGCACGCGACGTTGACGTCGATTTCGCCGTAATGTTCACCGCGCCATAGCGATTGAGCACGGGCGTCGATTCTGTCAGCTTCGTGCACGCACTCAACACGTACGTCGCAAGGAGCAGCATGAGCGTGCGCGGCACGCGAGCAACGAAACGAGAACGCATAGTGGTGTTGGCCGAGGAAAGATATTGGTTACGCGGACAGGCCTATCGGACGCGCAATGCCGCGCAAAAAGGGATTGCTCGACAATTCGCGCGCAATCGTTGTCTCTTCGCCATGCCCCGGAAAAACTCGCACGGCGGGGGCCAGTGTCGCAACACGTTGAAGCGAGACTTGCATCGCGAGTGGATCGCACAACGGAAGATCTGTTCGCCCCACTGAGCCGGCAAACAGGAGGTCTCCGGAAAAGCAGTACTCGTCACTAATGAACGCCACGTGTCCCGGAGCATGGCCGGGGACGTGCCACACGGTGAAAACAGTACTCCCCACGCTCACCCTACTTCCCTCGGCCAATTGGTCCGTGGCCGGTGGCGGCGTTTCGATATGCAACCCGTACATCAAACCACTCTCTCGCGCACGCTCGTAGAGCGGTTGATCGGCCGGATGCAAATGCACTGGCACTGCACCATGTCGAAGGATGCCGGCGACAGCGCCGAGATGATCAAAGTGCGCGTGTGTGAGCCAAATCGCGGTCAATGCGAAACCCGCGTCGTGAACGGCAGTCAGCAATCGCTCGGCTTCGTCGCCCGGATCGATGAGCACCGCGTCACGCGTATGCTCGTCAGCAAGGAGCCAACAATTTTCCTGAAGCGGACCAACGGTGATCTGTTGAATAATCACGAAAAGACGGAATCCGACTCCGCAGCAACCGGCGCCTCGGCGGTCTCCAAGACTGGAGACTCGCCAATGCCGTGATGCGAGAGCCAACGTTCGGCTTCGAGCGCTGCCATGCATCCTGTGCCGGCCGACGTGATTGCTTGCCGATAGTAATCATCGATCACGTCGCCAGCGGCGAACACACCGGGCACACTCGTCTCCGTGCGCCATGACGTCACGCGGACGTACCCGTGCTCGCTCAGTTCGAGCTGACCGCCAAGAAAGCGCGTGTTGGGTTTGTGTCCGATCGCGATAAACAATCCACCTAGTTCCAACGTGCTGGGTGCATTCGTCACCGTGTCGGCAAGTCTGACGCCGCTGATCTCATGTTCACCAATCACGTCGGTCACCTGCGTATTCCAGAGCACGCGAATCTTTGGGTGCGACAAGACGCGATTGGCCATGACTTTCGATGCACGAAACGTGTCCCGGCGATGGATGATGACCACTTCGCTCGCGAATTTCGTGAGATACATTGCTTCTTCCATCGCGGTATCGCCGCCACCAACGACACCAAGCACTTTATGGCGGTAGAATGGCAATGCGCCATCACACACCGCGCATGCAGAGACGCCGCCGCCGGCCATCGCCAAACGCAATTCGTTGGGCAGTCCGAGCCACGTTGCGGCGGCACCGGTCGCGACGATGACCGCGTGCGCCGAGACAGCCTCGCTGTAGTGTGGCATGATCCGAAACGGCTTCGACGTGAAGTCCACCGAGTCGACGAGTTCGGACACAACGCGCGTACCATAGTGCTCTGCTTGCTGCTTCATGCCGGCCATCAGGTCCGGGCCAGTAATCGACTGAGGAAATCCCGGAAAGTTTTCGATTTCCGTGGTCAGCATCAATTGGCCACCAGGCAGATCTGTACCGACCACTTCTCCTTCAAAAACGATCGGATTGAGATTCGCACGCGCGGCATAGATAGCGGCCGTCCACGCCGCTGGACCAGAGCCGATGATCACGACGATTTCAGTGGCAGGAACAGGCATCAGATGTGACGAGAAAAAGTGCGAACGTCAGGTAACTTCGAGAACACCAAGCGCCCCGTGACAATGGGACACCGTACCTACGAGCACGCGAACGGAACCGAGCTCGCCCCACGCCGCCACTTGCACATCTGCGTCCGCGATCGCCGCGGCGTCGATCATTCCAACTCCAAAGGTGCGGTGGGTGCAACGAAAGATAACGGGACCGCAAAGCGACGGTGCATTTGCCACGAACGCGGCGAGCGCCGGCGGCATACTCCAATCGCGCACTCCACGTGTTGCGGGACAGCGCATCGGTTCGATGCAGTTCACCGGGCACATCCATGTGGCAAAGCTCACGTAGTGACGACCATCGGGCGCGCCGCGTTCCCACGGCATATTCGGCGCACGCTCGAGCGGCGACACGCGCACGTGGCGATGCGGCCATCTCTCCTGCGCGCGCGCCAGCAGCCAATCAAAGCACAAGTGTGGCATGAGCGGCGAAGGCACCATGGCATGGTCACGGAGCGCATCGGCGCCGAGCAACATCCATTCGGCGATATACTCCGCCCATGTTGACTGAACGAATGTGATCGCCACGCCGTGATATGCATCGTG
>JAYTTR010000065.1:0-2848 GCA_043744935.1 Gemmatimonadaceae bacterium | reverse complement strand
CACGGAGGCGCGGTTGTACATACGTCCACGCGCCTTGATTGCGTGGCTCCTCTTGCGCCCACAGCACTTGCTCAATCGCCGGATACAATTGCATGACGCGCGCAATTGCTTCATGCGGCCATGGATACAACTGTTCGATCCGTACAAGGGCCACGTGATCGTTGCGCGACGGTGCCAACGCAAGATCGTAGTAGAGTTTGCCTGTGCAAAACACCACGCGTCGCACGTCATCGCGATGTTGCGAGGTCATGGGGTCGTCGATGACCGGCTCAAAACTTCCGTTGGAAAGATCCTGCAGATGCGAGGCGGCCGACGCCAATCGCAGTAACGACTTCGGTTGCATACACATCAGCGGACGCCGATCACGACGCAATGCTTGCCGCCGCAAGAGATGAAAATACTGCGCCGGTGTGCTGCAGTAGGCAACGGTCATGTTGCCTTCGGCACACAGTTGCAGCATGCGTTCCAGACGCGCACTGGAATGCTCGGGTCCCTGCCCTTCGTATCCGTGCGGGAGCAACAGCACCACACCCGAGTCAATGCCCCACTTCGCGCGATCAGCGACGATGAACTGGTCGATGATCGGTTGCGCCACGTTGACGAAGTCGCCGAACTGGGCCTCCCACAAGGTGAGCGTGTCGGTGGCGACCGTACTGAACCCGTATTCAAAACCGAGCACAGCGGTTTCACTCAGCGCCGAGTTGTAAATCTCGAACGCGCCGGTGGCGCCTGAGAGATGAGCGAGCGGCGCATACTTTGCGCCTGTTTCGACATCATTCAGTACAGCGTGGCGATGCGAAAAGGTGCCGCGTTCGACGTCTTGTCCGCTCATGCGCACCGAAATACCATCGGCGAGAAGCGATCCGAAGGCGAGCGCTTCGGCATGTCCCCAGTCAATACCACCGGCGTCACCAACGGCATCGCGTCGACGCTCTAACTGCTTCGCCAATCGCGGATGCGGAGTGAACGTCGTTGGCCACGTGAGCAGCATGTCGTTGATCAGCAGCAACCGATCTGCCGCAACCGCCGTGGTCACGCCTTTTGTTGGCGCGACGGGTTCGGCCGGCCACGCTGCGTGCTTCTCGCTGCCAAGGAGTGATGCTTTAAATCGGGCGTGAATGGACGCGTACCGATCGGCGACTTGTTTCTCGACTGCGGTTGCATCGTCGTTGGCGATCACACCTTCGGCAACGAGACGTTGCGCCCATGCCTGCGGCACCGTGGGATGCGCTTTGATCAACTCGTAGCGCTTCGGCTGCGTGTACGTGGGTTCGTCGCCTTCATTGTGTCCGTGGCGACGATAACCGACGAGGTCAATGAGCACATCTTTCTTGAACTTGGCACGATAGGCGCAGGCCAGCCGAGCGGCGGTGATACAGGCTTGTGCATCATCCGCGTTGACATGGAAAATCGGGATTTCGAATCCCTTCGCGAGGTCAGACGAATAGTGCGTGGACCGTGCGTCGGTTGGGTCAGTGGTAAAGCCGACCTGATTGTTGACGATGATGTGAATCGTCCCGCCGGTGCGATACCCATTGAGACTTGAGATATTCAGCGTTTCCGCGACGATCCCTTCGCCAGGAAAGGCGGCATCGCCATGAATGGCAACGGGCACCACCAAGGACTCGTCGCGCACACCGGGACTTCCCGGCACACGCTGTAAGGCACGTGCCACGCCTTCGACGACCGGATTCACGACTTCGAGATGCGATGGGTTGGGTACGAGCCGCAACAACACGTCGCGTCCGTCTACATCGCGTGAACCTGCGTATCCGAGGTGGTACTTCACGTCACCCGTCGCGTTTTCGTCGGCGTGGTCATGACGTCCTTCGAATTCGGCGAACAGCGCTTCAAACGGCTTGCCCATCACGTTCGTGAGCACGTTCAATCGACCGCGGTGTGCCATGCCAATGACAATCTCACGTGCTCCGGCGCGACCTGATTCGTCAATCACCGTGTCGAGCAGCGGAATCAGCGTGTCGGTGCCTTCGACGGAGAAGCGTTTGTAGCCAACATAGGCGCGTCCGATGAAACGTTCGAGTCCATCCACTTCGTTAAGACGAAAGAGCACCGCTTTTTTTTCGTCGTTCGTCAAGTCGCGCGTGATGATACCGTCGCGAAATGTCGTGCGAAACCATTCGCGTTCGGCGTCCGTCTGCAAATGCCACACTTCGTAGCCAATGCGATTCGAATACACCGCGCGTTTGCGACGAATCACATCCGCTGCGGTCGCATAGCGCGGGTCGTCCAGCGCTTCACCGGGAATGATCTCGAGATCTGCTTCGGTCAGCCCGTAGTACGCTGGCGTAATATCATCGGCGCCCGGCGGCGGTGATCCGAGCGGATCGAGCTGCACGGCGAGGTGTCCGTAGTTGCGGATCGCCTGTTGGAGCGATGCCGCCGACGCCACTTTTTTCAACAGTGCGATGTCGACGCTTGCGGACGCAGCGACGACTTGCGGCGCTGAACTCCCCGCGAATAGCGACTCCGCCATGCGGAAATATTGACGCCACGTCTCATCCACACTCACGGGATCAAGACGGTAACGTTCGAATTGTTCGGCGATGACGCCGTCGTTAAAAACGCTGGAGATGGCTTGCGTGCTCATATGATGGTGAATCTAACGGCGCGTTTCGTGCTCGGGTCAACGCGCGTTTGGCCCATCTAGGATGGGGGCGTGCGAAATTGAAAAGCATCAGGAATATTGGCATTCTGGAACACGGACACCACGTCGACCACTTTCTCAGTATGCCACGACGTGAATCGAATCGGCCGCGCGAGGGCGGCGTGCAGGGTCATGCAGATAAAACGTGTGCTCGGTGCGGTCGCCCGTTTTCGTGGCGCAAAA
>JAYTTR010000064.1:0-11233 GCA_043744935.1 Gemmatimonadaceae bacterium | reverse complement strand
AGGGGCTCGTTGTCGCACCGGGGTTTATCGATCCGCATGCGCACGTGATGGTCGATCTCGCGCAGCCGAGTACCAGTCATCTGGACGGGTATTTGATGCAAGGAGTGACGACGGTGCTCACCGGCAATGACGGTGGTGGGCCGGTTGATGTGGGCGGTACACTTGGCGCGTGGACACGTCGTGGCATTGGGCCAAATGCTGGGTTGTTCATTGGACAGGGGTCCGTGCGCGGCACGGTGATTGGTCGTCGCGATATCCCGGCGACGGCGGCGCAAATCGATTCGATGCGCGCGCTGGTGCGTCGCGCGATGACTGAGGGCGCAATGGGGATGTCTTCCGGGTTGTTTTACGCGCCCGGCAGCTTTGCGACTACAGACGAAGTGATTGCGCTCGCCACAGAGCTCAAGCCGTTTGGTGGCGTGTACGACACGCATCAACGTGATGAGAGTTCGTACGGGATTGGCCTGTTGGCGTCGACACGCGAGGCCATGCGCATTGGCAAGGACGCCGGGATCACGGTGAATATTTCGCACATCAAGGCGCTTGGTGTTGATGTGTGGGGACGTTCGGATTCGCTGATTGCGATGATTCGTGCGGCGCGCGCGGCAGGCGATCAGGTCTTTGCGGACCAGTATCCATACACCGCGTCCGGCACCTCGCTCACGGCCGCATTGGTACCTCGTTGGGCGGAAGATGGTGGCAATGCTGCAATGCTGGCGCGCTTCGCTGACGACACGTTGCAGCCGCGGTTGCGTCGCGAGATGGAGAACAACATGCGTCGGCGCGGCGGTGCCGCTTCCTTGCTGCTTACGTCGTCGCGTGACAAGGCGTTACGAGGGCTGACACTCGCGCAGGTGGCGGAGCGACTCAAACTCGACCCCATTGCTGCCGCCATTGTCGTCATTCGCAACGGGGGCGCGGACATCGCGTCGTTCAACATGCAGCAAGCGGACATTGATGTGCTGGCGAAAGAACCGTGGGTGATGACTGGCTCGGATGGCAGCGACGGCCATCCACGCAAGTACGGCACATTCCCGAAAAAACTGCGCGAATACGTGTTTGATCGACCGGTGCTATCACTCGCGGCGATGGTGCATCAATCGAGTGCGTTGCCGGCCGAGGTATTTGGGTTGACGGATCGGGGGGTGTTGAAGGTTGGTGCGTTTGCTGATGTCGTGGTGTTCGACGCGGCGACGCTGAGGGATCGGTCGACGTATATAGAGCCGACGTTGTTGGCGGTGGGCATGCGGTATGTGTTTGTGAATGGGGTGGCGGTGGTTGAGGCGGGGGTGCCGACGGCGGCGATGGCGGGGCGTGCGTTGAAGAGGATGCGCGGGGGGAAGTGACGTGGACGAAACAATGGTTCGACAATTGCACCACTGGTGTCTTTAGCGGCGACGCATCGTCGATGCGCTGTCCACAATCCGTTAAGGAGACTCTATGCCGTTGTCCCATAAACAGTTGCAACACATCGAAAAACGGTTGCACGAAGAGCGTTCGCGACTCCTCGGTCAACTTCGGGAATTTACTGATACCGAGTCGAACGAGGATGGCGAGGATCGCGCGGGCGACCTCTCCAAATTTCCCACCCATCCGGCCGATTTAGGCAGCGACATCGCCAGCGAAGAACTTGATGCGTCAATCGCCACGCGACGGTCGGCAGAGATCGCCGAAATCGATGCGGCGCTTGAACGTATTGCACAGTCTCCGGACACGTTTGGCACCGACGAAAATTCGGGTGAGCACATTCCGTTTGAACGACTCGACATTATTCCATGGGCGCGTACGACGGTGGATCACTAGCGGCGGTAAGTCGCGACGCGTGGACCACTTTCACCGCGTACTGTGAGACGAGCGTATCGTGCAATACAAAAATCATGAGGCTCGACCAATCTGGTCAAGCCTCATGATGAAAAATGAAAATTGCGTGCGCTTGCAGAGCGTGCGCTTGCAGAGCGTGCGCGCATCCCATCGGCGGCTTCCTCTTGCCGAAAATTCCACCAAGACCCACCGCAGTCGCATCGGACGCAGCGGGCAGCAAGAGTGATCCGAAAAGCTAGCGCGAAAGCGTTCGATTGGATGATGGCCGGAAGTGCATAAGCCCCTCAGTGACGGAGAGTGTTGGCACAGGCGTTGGCGCGGCGAATATTCCACGAAACGCGATATATTCTCGAAAAGCCACTACCACTGTGGGCAAGGGCAAGCATCGACGGTCGCCGCAATATCACCAACCTCTCAACTACGCCGGGAGCACTTCTCCAGCGCGCCAACGCGTTTCGCGGAGCTGCTCGAGCAATTCGAGGATAACTTCCTTGTCGATATGCACCGGGCAGACGAGTACATCCCCATCGCGTGCCCACTGCAACGCGTGACGGATTGCCTGCAACTCGCTTGGCGCAACGTCCACGCTCGCATCCGGCACGCCGAGCGCGCGTAGTTCTTCGACAAACACCGCAGGCAGGTCGCCAAGCGAACGTCCACGCAACATTGCTGGCATCTCTTTGACAATCACGCGATCGAACGGTGTGACCAACCACGCCGCGCGAACCAGCGCTCGCAGCTGCGCATCATCGCGATCGCCGGCTTGTCCAAGCACCAGCAATCTCCGGGTCGCCGGCACGGTGGCCGCCGCGCGACACAACGATGCCAATCCGTCCGGATTGTGTGCGTAGTCGACGAGCACGGTGACGCCACCAAACTGCATGCGTTGTAGTCTACCGGGGTTATCCAACGGCGACGCGCCAAACGTGACGAGCGTCAACGTGATTGCACCAACAGGAACGCCCATCACGGCCGCGAGCAAACTTGCGCCGAGAATATTGGCGACATTGTACGCGGCGGCGCCACCGAGTGTGAGCGGCATCGCCGTAATGGCGCCGAGATCATGCCACGAGTGCGCAATATGTAGCCACGCGTTTCCATCGTGTACAATTGCTGCATCACCGCCGCTCGCGACATGCGTATCCAGCGCGTCGTGCGCATCCGTCACCGAAAACCAGGCGCACGGCACTGCGAGCCGCCCACCTAATGCCACGAGTATCGAATCATCCGCGTTGAGCACGACACAACCATCCTCGGTCAGCGCGCACGCCACCACGCTCTTCGCATCAGCCAAATCTTGTAGCGTATGAACGCCGTACTCACCGAAATGATCGGCAGCGATGTTCGTAATGATTGCGGCCGTCGCTCGGTATACCGCCAGCCCTCGACGCAGAATGCCGCCGCGCGCAGTCTCCAGCACCGCTGCCTGTACGCGGTTATCGCGCAGCACGATGCGAGCTCCCGTCGGTCCTGAATAATCGCCGCTGTCGAGTTGCGCGTCGTCAATCCAAACTCCGTCACTGCAGCAGAAGCCCGTAACACGGCCGGCGGCGCGCCACATCGCGGCGACGAGTCGTGTAGTCGTAGTCTTCCCATTTGAACCGGTAACGAGTGCCACCGGCACATCGTGTATCTCCTGCCACGGCACAGCAGCGACCACCGGAACCTGCGCCAGCGGCCATGCATGCGAGCCTTCACCAGTTCCCACCGACAATGTCTCATCATCGAACGTGACGGTGACGCGGCGGGACAATGACTCCGTATGCACCGCTGCTGCGTTCGGCTCCGCTGCACGCGCGTTGTCGTACAACAATCGCAAACGCGCGATATCAACCGTGAACGTCTCACCTCGCATTGTTGCTTCGGCCGACATCCACGCCTGCTCGTTGACCTCGGTCGCCGCCATCAAGGCATCGATAGGCGCGGACGCGAACACGGTTGCCTGCAGGCCGTCGCGACGAGCAACAACCGTTGGGGTCGGCCAATGCAGCGCGGCCATAAACACCCGTATGTGCGACTCGCACGCGACCAATAACTGCGTCAACAATTCGTCCGCATGCGGGCTCTCTTCAAGCGTGACTACAAGCAGCGCACCTTCTCGCGGTGCATACACATTCGGCCCCATCAATCGTCGCGAATCCACAATCCTCGGCGACGGAAACGGTGGCTCGTTCAATCGCCCGCTTCTGGCGCAACGATCACTCCACGCCCGTCGCGCAAGAGTACCAATTCGCCTGCGAGTTCGGGCCTCGCGACGACTGTATCGTCGCGCACCTGTTTCGGCGGCGCCGGCGCTACATCATCCGCCGGCGACTCTTCAATCACTTCAGCACGCGGCACCAACCTCGCGGCTCGCGGTGCCGATGATGGTAACTCGTGGTCACCAACGCGAAAATTGACGATCTGCTTCCAGCCGCGCGCCAGGGCATCTGCAAAAATGAGCACCAAATCGCCCGCGCTCGCCATGCGGAGGGCTGCGTCAATCGCCTCCTGTTCATCACCAATGATTGAAATCCGGTCCTGCGCAATGCCCGCCGAACGCAACGCCTCCGCCAACATCTGCGGTACCGTCTCCGCTCCACGTCCCCGCAATCCATCGTCGCGTCGACAGATGTAGTGATCGAAATTCGCGGCCGCTCCCGCCATGGCAATCGCGATAATGTCCGCATCACGTCGGTCGCCCGGTGCAGAGAGCACACAAATACGCTTGCCCTGCACGTCCAACCGGTTCACTAACTGACACAGTGCCGTCACGGCATGCGCGTTGTGCCCGTAATCAAAAAGCACCTTGAACGGATGCTCGTCGTACACGTTCAATCGACCGGGGGCTTGAAAAAATGTCGTGTCAAACGTTCGCAATCCGTGTCGAATATCTTCCAGTCGCACACCCATCGAAAATGCCATCACGGCCGCAAACATCGCGTTCTGCACGTTGAATGTTGCGCGGCCTTCCATGGTGGCGGGAATGAGATGCGTCCACAGCAACGGGATATGCGCTCCATGATCGTAAATGGTGATCATCTGACCATTCACTCCGGCCTCAATCGCGCACGCACGACCACCGGCGCGAATATGCTCGCGCACCAGACTGTGTGCTGGGTCCATCGTGACGTAACACACATGCTTCGCGTTTGTGTACGCGCCCATGCGCAGCACGTGCGGATCGTCCGCGTTCAGTACGGCCGTATCCGTTGCTACTTCAATTACCGTGCGCTTGACCTCCGCCAACTGCTCGAGCGTCTCAATACCTTTTTGCCCGAGATGATCCGGCTGAATATTGAGCACCGCACCAACATCGACATGACGCATGGCCATTCCGGCACGGAGCAATCCACCACGTGCCGTTTCCAATACGGCCACCTCTACCGCCGGATCGCCAAGCACAATACGCGCCGATGTTGGTCCGGTCATATCGCCTTCAACCGTACGCTGTCCGTCGATGTACACTCCATCGGTGGTGGTGAGACCCACACGTCGCCCGGCCAACTTATGAATGTGCGCGAGCAGACGCGCCGTGGTGGTCTTCCCGTTGGTACCCGTAATGGCGGCAATCGGTATCGTGCTCGGTGCATGCTTGGGAAACAGCATATCAATCACCTTCCCGGCCACATCGCGCGCGCGACCTTCACTCGGCGCCATGTGCATGCGAAATCCGGGTGCTGCATTGACTTCGCAAATCGCGCCGCCAACGTCTTTGTACGATTGTGTGATATCGGGTGACAAGAAATCGACACCACCGACATCAAGTCCAATTGCCTGAATAGCTCGAACCGCCATCTCGGCGTTGTCCGGATGCACCACGTCGGTCATATCTGCCGCGGTGCCTCCCGTCGATAAATTGGCGGTTAGACGCAAGTACACGTGCTCACCGATCGACGGCACAGACTGCGCAGTATATCCAATCTTGCCGAGCACCGACATTGCCTGGCTGTCGAGATCAATTTGCGTTAACACTTTCTCGTGCCCGATGCCCCGTTGCGGATCGGCGTTCACCACGGCCACCAATTGTTCGATGGAGTGTACGCCGTCGCCCACCACTTTACCGGGCTCACGTTTTGATACCGCAACAAGCTCGCCGTTGACCACCAGCATGCGATGATCGTGTCCAGTGATGTAACTCTCGACGATCACACTGCGCGAAATCTCCTGTGCGCGTAGAAATCCCGCCGTTACTTCGGCCGACGTGCGCAACTCGATTGACACGCCGCGTCCGTGATTGCCGTTATATGGCTTTGTGACGACTGGATATCCAATGCGCTCCGCCGCAGCAACGGCGCGCTCTGCCGTTTGCACGAGACGTTGTCTGGGCACCGGCAATCCTAAACGCGACAGGATGTGGTTCGTCTCTTCTTTGTCCGACGCGAGATCAACCGCGATGTGTGAGGTCCGCCCCGTGATCGTGGCCTGAATGCGTTGCTGATTGCAGCCGTAGCCCAACTGAATAAGGCTGTGTGCGTTCAGGCGGAGCCACGGAATGTCTCGTTGTTCTGCGGCATGCACGATGCTCGCGGTACTCGGCCCAAGCGCGCGACGTTGTGCGTAGCGAATAAAATCATCGCGACGCGCAACGAGGTCGAACGAGTCGCTTATATTGTGCGGACGCAATGCACGCGGCAGCAAATGGTGCAGCAGATCGAGGGCAACCTCCGCAGCTTCGAGCCCAACGTCTTCCTGTTCGTATTCAAACACCACGTCATACACACCGGCGCGCGTGGTTTCGCGCGTCTTCCCAAACGTGACCTTCACACCAGCGATATTTTGCAATTCAATCGCGACGTGTTCCAGCACATGTCCAAGCCACGTGCCCTCGTCTTCTGTCATGCGGCGTACAAATCCACCGGGCTCGCCGTACGAGCATCCATGTTCGCGCAGGCCCGGAAGCGCCGTCAGCAGCGAAGCAATAAAATCGGGGCCAAGTTTACTGGTTGGCCATGCTTCGAGCGGCCCAAGATCGAGTTCGAGTCGAATGACTGGGAAATGCGCGTAGTGGCTCGGGCCTACATACACGGACCGATCAGAGATCTCCATGCGTGCTAGCTTCCGGTGGCGAGCGTGGCGTTGAGAGCAGCGCCGGTGGCCTGCCGCGTTTCAAGATTGAACGTGCCGCCGGCAGTGAGCACGTGCACTTTCGCACCGACCAGCGTGATCGCATCACCGGGCTTGGCTTCCGCAATCGACGAGAACTGCACATCGGTCGGATCGACGACGGTCACTGCGCCCGAACCCATGACGTCAATCACATCATCCGGACCAATGAAAGCCGCCGTATCTTCGTCAACGCCGAGTCCGATAGCGAACGGGTTATAGGCAAGCGCGGTGAGGAGGCGGCCGAGTCGGTCGCGTTGACGAAAATGTTGATCGACGATGATGCGATTCGTGAGGCCGAGACCGGCGCACATTTGCACCATACCCGCGCGTGGCGTGTTGCCTTCATCACCAAACGCGATCATGTGCTCGCTGAGAAACGCGGCCCCCGCGCTTGTGCCGGCGACGGGTACGCCGGCCGCGTTGCGTGCGCGCATCAGGCGGGCGACTGGTGTGCCGCCAAGCGTGGTGGTGAGCTTGAGTTGATTGCCACCGGCGATGAAAATGCCGGTCGCGCTGCCCAGCCAGTCGAGCCAGTCACGATCATCGCAGTCCATGCGATCGTCGAAATTCAGCGCCTTCGTGCGGGCAACGCCGTGGTGGGAAAACACGCGCTCATAAAATGTGCCGATATCCGGCTCACTCGATGCCGTCGGGATGATGGCGATTCGTGCATCCGTGCCACCGCTCAGCACGACGAACCGATCCAGGATCGATTCGTCGAACAGCTTACCGCCAATCGGGATGATCCATCCACGCGTTGCGTCGAGAGGAGGCTTTGAAGGCATACGAGCGCAAACTAACCCGTCGCCTGCGCACGAAAAATCTGTACCGAGAACATCTTGACTTCCCGTTCCGCGCGCTCATACTTGGCCATCCGGATTTGCCTGCACTCACATGTGATGGTCGGTCCGATCGCGTCACGTTTCACGACATACGCTTTGGTCGCTGCGCACAGATCCACGTGTGCAGCGCGAAGAGGGAACCCGGTGCAATTCCGGGGCGGCCCCGCCGCTGTAAGGGAGGACGACGAAGCATCCAACCACTGCGTCAGTACGACGTGGGAAGGCGCTTCCGAGAACGATTCCCAAGCCAGAAGACCTGCCAACGCCCGGAGTCCGCGCGCACCCTCGAGGGAGGATGGGCCGGGGATGTTCGTCGCGCGCAGGTGCGTGTGACCGACGCCGTTGGGCTCCTTGCGAACATTGCGAGGAGCTTTTTTTGTGGGCGCTGGGCTGTTGTCCTCTGCCATGAAAACGGGCCGTCCTCGGGGTGTGCGTCCTACTGTTTTACCACCGTGAGGACCGCTACATGGCTACCACTGTTTCGCCGTCGCACCCGCTCGCGTCCGTTGGGTCGTACGCGCCGCTCGTCACGCGTGACGATGCGCCGACCCTGCTGCGCGAGGTCACCAAACGCGACGGTCGCTGCGTGTCCTGGGACCCTGAGCGCATCACGCGCGCGATCGCACTCGCGTTTCACGCATCGCGTTACCCCGATACATCCAACGCGCACGCCGCCGACCCCGCCGCACGATTCGGACTGGGCTTCAGTGATTTTTCTGAAGTGCTCGCCATCACGCAATTGGTTGTCAATACGGTGGGGCGCCGCGCGGCGAGCGATGCGCCGACCGTCGAATCGATTCAAGACGTCGTGGAAATGATGATCGCCGCGCGCGGACATTGGGATATCGCCAAACGATATGTGCTCTATCGCGCAACGCGCGCGCAACACCGCCTCACGCTACACGCTGAAAATGGGTTGCAGGACTACATTTTTCTGTCGCGGTATTCGCGCTACCGGGCCGATCTCGGTCGTCGCGAAACACCCGCTGAAGCGTTCACTCGCGTGATGGACATGCATCGCGCGCATTTCGCCGATACGCTGGACGCGCCAATTGCCGCGCTGGAAAACCGCACGTTGCGCGCGCTCATCGATGAGACGGAGCTCGCGCTGCAACGGCGCGCTATTTTGCCGTCCATGCGGTCGTTGCAATTTGGCGGTGCCGCGATCGAGGCGAACAACGCACGCATGTTCAATTGCGCGTTCACGCACATGGATCGACTGGATGCGTTCCGCGAATCATTCTTTCTGCTGCTGTCGGGGACGGGTGTGGGTTTCAGCGTGCAGCGACAGCACGTGGCACAGTTGCCGGCGTTTCCGTTGCGCGCTGCAGAAAATGAGTTACCGGTGGTGCATCACCGCGTGCCGGACAAACTGGAAGGGTGGGCGGATGCGCTCGACGCACTACTCCGCAGCTATCTCAACGGTACCAAGGTTGAGTTCAATTACAGCGACATTCGATCACGTGGATTGCCGTTGCGTACGTCGGGTGGTCGCGCGCCGGGACATTTGCCGCTGAAGAAAGCTCTTGTTGCGGTGGAGCGCGTATTGGAGCAGGTGCCCGGTCGCGCGATGCGCCCGATCGAAGTATACGACATCATGATGCACGTGGCGGTTGCCGTTCTTGCCGGGGGGATTCGTCGCTCTGCCACGATTTGTCTTTTTTCGGTCGACGACGACGAAATGGCGTCGGCCAAGACGGGCAACTGGTTCGAGACCAACCCGCAGCGTGGCAAGTCCAACAACTCCGCCGTACTCGTGCGCGAATCCGTTCACGAGCGCGATTTCAGTCGACTGTTTGACTATCAGAAAGAATTTGGAGAGCCCGGCTTCTATTTTGTCGATGATGCCGAGTACGGTGCAAACCCCTGTGTGGAGATTGGGCTTGCGCCTTCGATGATTGTCGATGAGACAACGCGCCTGAAGTTACTGGCGTACGGGCATGACGACGTGCGCGTCGGCGCGCGGGTCTCAGGTTGGCAAATGTGCAACCTGACAACGATCAACGCCGCCACGTGCGATGATGAAGCCTCATTCCTCGACGGATGTCGTGCGGCGGCTCTACTGGGAACGCTGCAAGCGGCGTACACGAACATTGCGTATCTCGGCCCGATCACTCGTGTGCTGAACGAGCGGGAGTCGTTGCTGGGCGTATCCATCTGCGGCATTCTCGAACGTCCGTCCGTGTTGCTCAATGCCGCCATTCTCGAGCGCGGCGCACAAGCATGTCTTGATGTGAATGCTGCGGTTGCCGAGCATATCGGTATTGCGCCGGCCGCGCGCATCACGTGCGTCAAGCCGGAAGGCACGGCGAGTCTGGTGCTCGGCGCCGCGTCCGGCATTCATCCACATCATGCGCGTCACTACTTTCGTCGCGTCCAGGCGGCCCGCACCGAGCCGTTGTATCAATGGTTCAAGCGTGCGAATCCGCACATGACCGAATCATCGGTGTGGGATCCAGAGACCACCGATGTCATCACTTTTCCGGTGAGCGCACCAACCGATGCAATTTTGCGCGAGAACGTTGGTGCGGTGCAATTCCTCGAGTATGTGCGATTAGTGCAACGGCACTGGGTGTGCGCGGGACGTCGACACGAGCAGTTCAATCCAGGATTGCATCACAACGTCTCGAACACGGTCACGGTACGTGACGACGAGTGGGACGCTGTGCAGAAGTTTATTTGGGACAATCGCGAATACTTTGCCGGTATCTCGTTGCTGCGTGAAACGGGCGACAAGATTTACGCGCAGGCGCCGCGCGAGGAGGTGACGACCGAAAGTGATCTCGCACGGTGGAACACGCTGCTGTATCGCCCAGTCGATTATACCGCGCTTGTCGAGGCCGATGATCGCACCACGCTTGCTGATGTGGTCGCGTGCGCGGGTGGGGCCTGCGACATCATGTAGCTACGCGGCAGAGCACGACATGTGCCTCGTGTCGTGCTCTGCCGCGAAGTTTTTACTTCACTGGCTTGCAGCCCATCTCCAAAACTTCAAAGTGCGTGTGTAAGCTCGACAATGCTTTTTTAAGCGTTGGATCATCGGCCTTGGCAACCACCAAATCGGCAATGCCTTGTGATTCCGGGACGAGCTTCGTCACCGTGGCCTTAAGCGTTGGCGTATCGCATCCTTTCGGCGCTGTGGATGCGGCAAGTATTTTTGCCTGCGCGGCCATTCCCGCCGCTTTCGCGCGTGTTGGCGCAAGGTCGTTCTTTCCCTTGGCCGGATGCCACGTGTCCATCAAAATTTGATGATACGCGTCGAGCTCCTTCCATCCGCTGTTGGCGTGATCCATCTCCTCCATTTTCCCACTTTCCATCATACCCATCGGCCGCGGCTTGCTGGAAGGCGTTTTGTCCTGGGCACGCAGGGACGTTGACGAAAGTACGAGTGCGGCGATGGCGAGGCCCGCTAGGCGCGCAAAGCAAGGTCGAATCATTAAAACTCCGGGAAGAGGCGGGAGAATACGAATGCCATGAAACCT
>JAYTTR010000063.1:0-2873 GCA_043744935.1 Gemmatimonadaceae bacterium | reverse complement strand
GCACCGATAGCGTCCGATTGCTGGGCGGCGTGGCGGCCAATCGCGCGGCACTTGTCGAAGCGCTGAAACTCGTGCGCGGCACGCACAAGGTCACGGATCAATCGCCCGAAGGTCAGTACCAGGCACTCCAGCGGTACACGCGCGACCTCACGGAAGCGGCGCGCAAAGGGAAGTTGGATCCCGTCATCGGTCGCGATGAAGAAATTCGTCGGGTCATCCAGGTGCTCTCGCGTCGCACAAAAAATAATCCGGTACTCATTGGTGAACCGGGTGTTGGCAAAACCGCCATTGCTGAAGGACTCGCACAACGCATCATCAGCGGTGACGTGCCGGAAAGTTTGCGTGACAAACGACTCGTTTCACTCGATCTCGGTGCACTGATCGCCGGTGCAAAATTTCGTGGGGAGTTTGAAGAACGCCTGAAAGCGGTATTGGCGGAAATCATCGCAGCGGACGGTTTGTATGTGGTGTTTATCGACGAGATGCACACCCTGGTCGGTGCGGGCAAGGCGGAAGGCAGCATGGACGCGGGCAATATGCTCAAGCCGATGCTGGCGCGCGGCGAGCTGCGCGTGGTTGGTGCAACGACGCTCGACGAATATCGCAAACACGTCGAAAAAGATGCGGCCCTCGAACGACGTTTCCAACCCGTCTATGTTGGTGAGCCGAGTGTGGAGAGCACGATCGCGATTTTGCGTGGCTTGAAGGAGCGCTACGAATCGCATCACGGCGTGCGCATTACGGATGGTGCAGTCGTTGCGGCAGCCACGCTGTCGAATCGCTACATCGGCGATCGTTTTTTGCCCGACAAAGCCATCGACTTGATTGACGAAGCTGCATCGCGACTGCGCATTGAGATCGATTCCGTGCCGCAGGAAATCGACGAGGTTGAACGTCGTATCGTGCAGCTGGAAATCGAACGTCAGGCACTGCGCAAGGAGACAGACAAAGCGTCAGTCGACCGTCGAGGTGCGCTTGAACGCGAGCTGGCCGATGCGAAAGAACACGCCTCCGGCATGCGCGCCCAGTGGCAACAGGAAAAAGAAACACTCGGTAGCGTGGGACGCGTGAAGCAGGAAATTGAACAAGCGCGCTTTGAAGCTGAGCAAGCCACACGCGCCGGTGATCTCACCAAGGCGGCAGAGATCACGTACGGTCGTATTCCGTCGCTGGAACGGCAGATGAAGGAGGCCGAGAGCAAGTTGGCCAGTCATGACGGCGGCCGTCCGCAGTTCCTGAAAGAAGAAGTGGGTGCCGACGACGTCGCTGATATTGTCGCGCGTTGGACGGGCATTCCCGTAACGCGCATGCTGGAATCGGAGCGCGAGCGCTTGACAAAACTTGAAGCCGTGTTGGCTACGCGCGTTGTTGGACAGACGGAAGCCGTGCGCGCTGTGGCCAATGCCGTACGTCGTTCGCGCGCTGGGCTGCAAGATCCCAATCGCCCAATCGGTTCGTTCATTTTTCTCGGACCAACTGGTGTCGGCAAAACAGAAACCGCCAGAGCACTTGCCGAATTTCTGTTCGATGACGAGCAAGCGATGGTGCGGATCGATATGTCGGAGTACATGGAGAAGCATGCCGTGGCACGACTCATCGGTGCGCCGCCGGGCTACGTCGGTTTCGAAGAAGGTGGACAGCTGACGGAAGCGGTGCGTCGTCGGCCGTATTCGGTCATTCTCTTCGACGAAATTGAAAAAGCGCATCCCGACGTTTTCAATATTCTGTTGCAGGTGCTTGATGACGGACGACTCACCGACTCGCAAGGCCGCACGGTTGATTTTCGGAATGCGGTGGTGATCATGACGTCAAACATTGGCAGCCAGATGATTCTCGAGCGTGCGCAAGAAGATCCGCCGCAACCGTGGACCACGACCGAAAAAGAAGTGTTGGCAGCGCTGCGCGGTGCGTTTCGTCCCGAGTTCCTCAATCGCGTCGACGACATCGTGGTGTTTCACCCGCTTGGTCGTGGCGAGTTGGACTACATCGTAAATTTGCAGTTGGCGCATTTGCGTAAACTGCTGACCGATCGAAAGCTGTCGTTGCGTCTCACGGATGCCGCGCGCTCGTTGCTGGCCGAAGAGGGATATGATCCCGTGTATGGTGCGCGTCCACTAAAACGTGCCGTGCAACGCATGTTGCAAAATCCGCTGGCGCTGGCGGTGCTTGAGGGACGCTTCTCCGAAGGCGATATGATCGTCGCGGATGTTGGCGGTATCGATGATACGCTGCTGTTTCGTCACGGCGATGCGGCCGATCGTGCCGTAGTCGCTGCGATGGCATGACGATTCACGTGCGTGCGCTGGACCTCGTCGCGATGGAGGCGGCGCTCGATGAGGCGCGTGCGGCGGCGGATGCCGATGAAGTGCCGGTGGGTGCGGTGCTTCTGCATGATGGCGTCATTGTCGCGCGTGCACACAATCGGATGAGACGCGATGCGGATGCAACCGCGCATGCCGAAGTGTCCGCATTGCGCGAGGGCGCGCGTGTGCTCGGCGACCGACTCCGTGAAGCAACCTTGGTAGTCACCATGGAACCGTGCGCGATGTGTGCCGGTGCTATCGTGCTGTCACGCGTGCAACGACTGGTGTTTGGCGCGTGGGATGCGAAGGCCGGCATGTGTGGCTCCGTCGGCGATTTGGTGCGACATTCGAAGCTCAATCATCGTCCTGAAGTACTGGGCGGTGTCGCAGAGGACGAGTCGGTGCGTTTGCTGCAGGACTTTTTTGCTGCGCGCCGGTAATTCCACGAACGCCTTGCACTCCTCTTGCCGTCCCCGGACCCGCCGTCAATCACGCACTGAAACCGCACAAACGTTGACACTGACCCTGCGGGTATTTTATCAATAGAGGCTACATCGGAACGTGTCCGTG
>JAYTTR010000062.1:0-2886 GCA_043744935.1 Gemmatimonadaceae bacterium | reverse complement strand
GTGCGCTTGCTCTCGCGGCCGCGTGTGAGCAACGACAATCCGCACTCCGAAGCGCTGTTCAAAACCACGAAATACGCGCCGACGTATCCCGGTCGTTTCGCCAGCTTCGCGCACGCAGAACAGTGGTGTCGGACATTTTTTGAGTATTACAACAACGAGCACCGGCACTCAGGCATCGCGTATTGCACCCCCAGCGCCGTGTTTCACGGCCACGCACCAACAACTCGCGCTGCGCGACGTCACCCTGCGCGGCGCGTATCACCAGCATCCGGAACGTTTCGTACACGGCGCACCAAAACCGTCGACACTCCCCACCGCCGTCTACATCAATCGCGCGGAGGCGCACACCGTCGTCGTCGCTCAGTAAACTTTCATCCCGATCGTCTCATTTTCATTGACAGGTTCCGGGTCAACCTTGGCCACACCAATCGTCGAGACGATTGTTATAGTATGGTGTGTCGGCATTGCGCAAAGGGTGCGATAACGAGGTATCGATTCGACGCGATTTGCGGCCGCATTTTGGTGTTCCGTGGGCGCACCGCCGAAGAGGACCAACCACCAAAGGCGGACGCCAGACTTCCGACTCGGAACTGGCCACGCTCAATCAACGAATGCTGGGAGATCGAAACCGCTCAACGTTTGAATCAAACTATCAGTCCCTCGATTAGCTAAGCAGTAAGGAAAGCATCGGAATGCCCGCTGAGTGTGTCCTACTAACATGCGCACAGCCCACGCCTCCTCCGCTGAACAACTTGACCAGATAAACGTAGAAATAGTGGAGCGACGATTGATTCCGACAATTCCTGTCAGCAAGCACGTCGGCGCCCTATCTTGGCATCACCCAATCCATGCCGTGACCGAATTTCAAATCCGCCTCCAGCGCGCCCTCGACGCCGACTTCCTCCTTGAACGGGAGCTCGGCGGCGCCGGCATGTCGCGCGTGTTTGTCGCGACTGAACGCGCATTGCAGCGGCGCGTGGTCATCAAGGTTTTGCCGCCTGAACTCGCCGCCAGCGTCAATGTCGAGCGCTTCCGTCGTGAGATCCAACTCGCGGCACAGTTACAGCATCCGCATATCGTGCCCGTGCTGGCCGCGGGAGATAGTGATGGGCTGTTGTGGTTCTCGATGCCCTACATCGAAGGCGAGTCGCTCCGCGGCGCCTTGTCGCAGCACCAGCGCCTCCCCGTGCGCGACGTCGTGCGTATTCTGCATGATGTCGTGGACGCCCTCGCCTATGCACACGCGCGCGGTATTGTGCATCGCGATATCAAACCCGACAATATTCTGACGTCGGGGTTACACGCGCTCGTGACCGACTTCGGTGTGGCCAAAGCCCTGAGCGTCGCGAGTCCTTTGATGGGTGGCACCACCACGGGCATGGCAATCGGCACTCCCGCGTACATGGCGCCAGAACAACTCGCGGCCGATCCTGCCGCCGATCATCGCGTTGACATCTACGCCGTGGGACTGCTTGCCTACGAATTGCTGACCGGAAAATCGCCATTTTCCGGACAATCGCCGCAACAAACGCTGGCGGCGCAACTCACCCAGACGCCCGACGCGCCGCACCAATCGTTGTCCAACATTCCCGTGGCATTGTCCGCCATCATCATGCATTGCCTGGAAAAAGACGCGAGTAAGCGCCCTGCCACCGCGCAAGCCTTGCTTGCCGAACTTGATGCCTTACCGCCCATGTCGAGCGGAACCACGACGTCGGCGAGTGCACCGTCGCGCGTGAAGCGTTGGGCGACGCTCGCTGTGGCTGCGGTGATCGTGCTTGCCGTGTCATTTGCGGTGGCGCAACGAGTCGGGTCGACACGCGGTGATGTGGAGAGTGCAGGAAAATCCGATCCGACATCACTTCGCGCACGCGATGCAAGTCGCGGAGGAGCGAGTACACCCGGCATTGCGATTTTTCCGAGTGACACCAGCGCCTCAGTCGACTCCGCCTCGGTCGCGACACGAGACGCGATAGCCATCGACGACAGTCGCGCCACAACAGTGCCCGTCGTAATCACGAAGGCCGAGACGTTGGCCATCATTGCGGCGTACAGAAAACGCACCGCCGGAGGTCCGAAGGCACCAACGCCGCCGACAGCGCCAGCCATGATCGGCACTCCCGCCAATGCACCATCCATTGCATTCGATGCAGCGGCGCTGTACGCCGAGGTTCGCAAAGTCTTTGCCGACTCCATGGCGCGCGCGTATTCGCAGATGGACTCGGCGATGGCGCGCTTGCCACGCGGTATTGGTCGCTTCGACGGCGCGCGCGTTGCAACCACGGTGATACCACTCATTGCACCAGCAAGCGACGGCCGAATTCGCGTCGCAGTCTCGAATTTCTCCAACGCCACGGGCCGACGTGATTACAGCAACGTCGGCCGCGAGGTTGCGCACTATCTGCGCGAGAAGTTGTCAACGGACCGCTACGATGTGGTCGACAATGAAACGACCATGCGCGCCGCGAACGGTACGGATGATCGCATGTCGTTGGGCTGGGGGTTGCGCGCCGATTATGTGGTGAGCGGACTCGTGAGCGCGCGCGGCGACTCGCTGGTCCTCATGACCATCTTCACCGATGTTCGAGGCGGACGCTTTTCACGCGTCGCCGAATCGACGGCGCCAACAGCCGATCCGAAGCGCGCTTTCGATCCATCCGTCTCGCACGTGAACATGTGGCTCGATTCTGCAAAGGCGATGTCACTACGCGGACAGGCGGCGCGCACACGTCCACCGCTCCCACCGGAGTTTGAACGCCAAAAGTAATGGTGTAATGCACGACGCAAAGAGGGCGGCACCGAGTGATCGGTACCGCCCTCTTTGCGAACAAATATTGCTACGACTTACAACGGTTCATCACCCATCGTGAATGGCACCGACTCCGC
>JAYTTR010000061.1:0-2893 GCA_043744935.1 Gemmatimonadaceae bacterium | reverse complement strand
TGAGCTGGTTTTTACCGCGACTTATCGGTCACGCACGCGCGATGGATATTGTCCTCACGGGTCGTGACGTGGATGCTGCCGAAGCGGAGCGTATCGGGCTGGCAACGGCTATTTATGCGGACGATATTTTTGCCGAACGCGTGCAGGCGTATGCGTCGCGACTGGCGAGTGGTCCGCCAATCGCCGTGGCCCTCACCAAGCGACTGATGCTGGCCAGTAGCACGACGTCCCTCGATGCGCAGCTCCGCGATGAACTCACCCATATCAAGAGTTGCTTCGCAACGAAAGACGTGCGCGAAGCGATGACGGCGTTTCAAGAAAAGCGATTGCCCGTGTTTCACGGGGAGTAGTGGTGCCTAGTGTCGCCCGGGATTGAAGCGCAACGATCCCGGCAACGCGTTGAGGAGTGGACCTAACTCACTCGCGCGCTCGAGCGACGTGACGAATGTGAGTCCATGAATACTGACCACCAGCATGCCAGAAATACCGTACGCGACGACGCAGCCGGTGTCCACGTGAATGACGTTGCCCGACGACTCCACGCAATGCGCTTCGCCCATCACGCCGTTGCCGCTGTCATCGAGATCACGCACGCGCCGCAGCGCCGCCCACGTACCCACGTCGTCCCATCCAAATGCGCCCGGCACCACGGCGACATTGCTACTGCGTTCGAGTAAGCCACGATCGATCGACACCGAGGTGACCAACGACGCAAACTGCTCAAGCTTTCCATCGGTGAGCATCGGCAATCCGACGCGCAATTCTGCGCAATGCGCCGTGAGTTCACGCAGGACGACTTTCGCTCGCCACACAAAAATGCCGGTGTTCCACAAGGCGCCTTGATCGATGAGCATGTCAGCCAATGCGGCGGTTGGCTTTTCGACGAAGTGTTCAACGCGACAAGCACCACCTTCCGCACGCGATTTGAGCGGATCGATCGACGCGCCCGGCTGCAAATAGCCAAATCCTGTTTCGGAACGCGTGGGTCGCGCTCCGATGGTGACCAGTAATGATTCGGTGGCAGCAATCGTTGCGGCGCGTCGTACGGTGTCGCGAAATTCTCCAGCATCGGCTACCGATAAATCGGCGTGCAGTGCGCAGAACACCGTGTCGGGCCCCGCCCTGCGTGCGACTTCGGTTGCGCCCCACGCCAACGCCGCCGCGGTGCCGAGTGGTCGTGGCTCGACCAGCATGTTGGCCTTGGGGACGTCGGGAATGGCCTCGTGCAACGCATCGGCGATGTCGGCGCTGGTGACCACGAGCACCCGTTCGGGTGGAATCATCGGCGACAAGCGTGAAACAGTTTCGGCGATCAACGGCGTTTCGCCGACCAGCGCGAGGAGCTGTTTGGGTTTTTTCGGCGTGCTGAGCGGCCAGAAGCGCGTGCCAATTCCACCAGCAAAGACCACTGCCCACAACGACACGTTCGTATCGAGGAGCGGCTCCATTTCCAGCTCATCCATTGTTGCGGTGAGGGCGATGGGCTCGACAATGCTGGTGGTGTCGATACTGGGAGCGCTGGCTCGTGGTTCGGTCATCGCGGGCGCGTAAGGAGTGGATGGCGTGTCGTCACTGGCGCGGACGCCGCCGACTCCACAACATACCAACGGCGTCACGGCACGTCAGCATTATTTCCGTGCGTTCGCGCTCGTCGCGCCGCGTTGTACGTTGTCTCGTCCTGAACCCCGAGTCTCAAGTGCTTACATTGCACGTCACTAACGGCGACGTCGCCGCTAGCGGCCTCACCCGGTCTGGACTGCCGGGCGATATCGTCTCGTGGCGCGATATTCTGCCCGACGGTCCGGTTCCCTCTGACGACGATCTTCAAAGTTTTCGCGCGACTCGTGCCGAATTTCTCTCAACGCGCGGTTGGGCATCGGTTTCCGATGTTGTCGCCGACCTCGCCGCGCGCGACACTCGGCTCAATGATGCGGGTGTGAGTGACGAAGTCGTCCTGTGGTTTGAGCCGGATCTCTTCGATCAACTGCAGCTCATGCAGATCCTCGGCCGTTTGGCCTCGCGTGCTTCAAGCCAGAGACCGCGCGTGACCATTGCGCCGGCGGACTGCTTTCTCGGGCCATTGACGCCGGACAAGTTCGTGCCGTTGTACAACACCCGGCGCACGCTCACTGCGGGAGACATCGCGCACGGTGCTGACGCGTGGCGTTCCTTCACGTCGCCATCTCCAATGGAGTTGGCGACGGTCGCCGACCGGTTGGATGCGAGCATCGGCGCGCGTACCTACAGCGCGAATGCGGATGCGCGATTGCCCCATATGGCGGCAGCGTTGCGTCGACAGTTGGAAGAGTTTCCCGATGCGCAGCACGGGTTGTCACGCACGGAACGGCAAATATGTGAGGCGTTATATCCAGGACAATTGACATTGGCAAAACTCTTTCAAACATCATCGCAGGCCAGCGAATCATGGGCGTTTTTGGGCGATTGGAGTTTTGCGTGGTATACGCAACGTTTGAGTGATTGCTTGCGCCCGTTGGTGATGCACACGAACAACACGCGCGTTGTTGCGCCGGTACGTGCTGCGGATGGACGCGGTTTTTGGGAGCGAAGCGTCGTCCTGACGCCATTTGGGCAAGAAGTCGTACGCGAGCGCGCCGACGCGGTAGAAGAAAACGGTATTGATCGCTGGATTGGTGGGACACATCTGACGACCGCGCGGCACTGGCGATGGGATGGAAACGTGCATCGTCTGGTGGAGCGGCCTGAATAGGTCGCGACAACGATTGACCGCGAATGTGAACCGTGAGATCTCGCGTGACGCAGCGATCCGCAAAGTGCGATTGTTTATTTTTAAAATTGCGGCAAGGACACAGAGAGACTGTACAACCACAACCACAACCACAACCACAACCACAACCACAACCACAACCACAAC
>JAYTTR010000060.1:0-2894 GCA_043744935.1 Gemmatimonadaceae bacterium | reverse complement strand
CACACCTCAGGCGGTGAAACCGCCCCAGTGGTCGATGGGCGATCGCCATACACTTCGAGTAATGCGGCGTCGATTGCTTTCTTGCACATCCGGTGTGTGCCATGCGGATCGGACAAATCACCGGCCACGAATACAATCTCGGGTTGTAACTCACGCAGCAATGCCGCGACGATCGCCACGTCGGGCGCACCGATCGGATCTTTGCGCACCTTGCCAGTCTGATAGAAGGGCAGGTTCAAAAAACGCGCATGCTCACGATTCAAGCCCATCACCTCGATGCCGCTCACTGCTTCGGATTCACGAATGACGCGCTTGATGTCCTGCACTTCGCCGATATCAACGTCACCGGGTTGCTTCGCTTCGAAGAACGCATGCACCGTTTCCGCCAGCGTGCGCACCGCCGTGCCGTCGCCGATGCGCTCCTGATCGAGTCGCACCAGGAAATCCATGTACCGTCGCACATCGTGATCGAAGACCGCGATGTTTCCGCTCGTCATGTACGCCACCGTGATGGCATTGTCGTTCTCGACAAATTTGCGAAGGATGCCACCCATCGAAATGACATCGTCATCCGGATGCGGCGAGAAACAAATCACACGCTTTCCACGCGGCAACTTGCTTTTTCCGCGAATTTTTGCGCCCAGCACGTTGAACACCAATCCATTGACAGCGCCGGGTGATCCGTGACGTGCAACGAGCGATGAGAGCTGGTGATCTGAATAGTCTTGCAGCGTGAGTTTGAGAATAGCCTTTCCGGTGCGGCCTGCGAGCCAGGTAACTGCTCGCAACTCCAGCGCATCGGTCCACACCACTTCATCGAGGAGCCACGGCGTGGCGATACGCGTCAGATCGGCGGCCGCAGATTCATCGACATAAAATGTCGTGGCTGGATGTCGCTGCAAGAATGTGGCAGCGACATCACGGTCAATTTCTCCTTCCACGGCACGCAGAACCACTTTCGACTTGTGCTCACCCGTTGCCAAAATCGCAATTTCACGCGCCGCGAGAATGGTGGCGATACCCATCGTGATCGCTTCGCGCGGCACGTTCTCTTCGCCGAAAAAATCCGCAGCGGCATCGCGACGAGTGACGTGATCAAGATGGATCAATCGCGTGCGACTCAACTCGCCTGAGCCGGGCTCGTTAAATCCGATATGACCCGTTTTACCGATGCCTAACAATTGAAAATCGATCCCACCCACCGCCACAATCGCATCTTCGTACGCTCGGCAGGCATCGTCGATGTGTTCTCGCGGCAACGTGCCATCGAGCAAATGCACATTGGCCGGATCAATGTCCACCTGCGAGAACAGATTCTCCCACATGAAGCGATGATACGAGTGAATGCGTTCCGGCGGCATTGGCCAGTATTCATCCAAATTGAACGTGATCACATGGCGAAAGCTCAAGCCGTCGTCGCGATGCAATCGTATCAATTCACGATATACGCCAATGGGCGTTGAGCCAGTGGCGAGACCGAGCACCAGTGAACGGCCGGCAACTGATCGTTCGCGGATGAGTGTGGCAATACGCGCAGCGACTTGTCGTGCGAGCGCCTCATGATCGAGCACCACCACCACAGGAATGCGCTCACGCGACACTGTCGCTGCGCTCACGTGCAGAAAATGCGGAGCTCCCGTATGCAAAGGCCCGCGACTCGAATCGAGTACGCGGGCCTGCTGCATCGGTAAACGCTCCGGATTTCCGATAGCCGATGAATTCATGGCAACGGACTCGGAAAAGGCGCCCAAAAGGACGCAATGAAAATCAGGCCGAGAAGGAACTGCCGCAGCCGCAGCCGCCGGTGGCGCTGGGATTCTTGAACGTGAAACCCGATCCCTGCATCGACGTAACGTAGTCAATAACCGTGCCGCTCAAGTACTGTGCTGAGAACGGATCAACAAACACTCGAAAACCGTCGTGGTCAAGCACGATGTCGTCTTCGGCACTCTTGTCTTCGATCACGAGCCCGTACTTGAAGCCGCTGCACCCGCCGGGCATCACCGACACGCGCAACCCACCGTGCTCCGGTGTCACGCCTTCGGCAACCATGAATTTCTGAACTTCCACTCCGGCGACGGAAGTGATGACGACCATCGTATCCGGCTGTTGCGTCGTGCTCATCGCTATTCTCCGAGGCGGTCGACAGAACGACCGCCTTGATGGAGCGCGCCGTAGCCTCTCCCCGCACTATGCGGACATGTGGCACTACGACGTCGCGTCATACTCCTAATACATTAGCGACTCGTTCGCGTTCCTTCAAGAAACACAGGGAAAGGTGCGGAGTTCCCCTTGCTGCGCCACACCGGCTACTGCGGCGGTCGGGCGCGGATCGAACGGGCGTCTGGGCGCAATGCGAGCACTGCAGCATCGGCCAGCGCTGCGCGAACGGCACCAATCTTTCGGTTCTCTCTCGTGGGGTTGACGCGATTTGTCAGCAAAATGATGAAGAGTCCTTGTCCAGGGTCCATCCACACGGATGTGCCAGTAAAACCCGTGTGACCAAATGCTTGATTCGAGAGGAGATGTCCAGCCGAGTTGCCGCCCGTTGGCGTTTCCCATCCAAGGGCGCGTCGCGAAATAGTGGTGTCTTGCACGGTCGTGAATGCGGCGACGGTTGCCGCGGGAAAAACGCGATGGCCATCAAGTTCGCCTGTGCGCAAGTACATCCGCGCGAATCGCGCTAAATCGCGCCCCGTCGAAAATAGTCCGGCGTGCCCAGACACACCGCCCAGTATTGACGCGTTATCGTCGTGCACTTCGCCGCGAAGTTTGCGGTTGCGCCAAGGGTCTTGCTCAGTCGGTGCGATGCGCGGCAACCATGATGCTGGAGGCAAGTAACGCGTATCTGTCATCCCAAGCGGCGCAAACACGTGCGCACTATCAAACTGCGC
>JAYTTR010000059.1:0-2896 GCA_043744935.1 Gemmatimonadaceae bacterium | reverse complement strand
AGGGTGCCGCGGAGTTCGTGAGTAGCGGCGGTGCCCTACGCGGTATGCAACACCACGCGCTGCCCGCGCGCGACACCAAACTCCGCGGCGGCATTGCCGTCGCGCACGGCCAGTTCCACGAAGCCGCTCGATCCTACCAACGCCACGAGTTCACCCGGCGTGGCATCCGCATATGTGCGCACGACGCGGACTGCGTGCGCATCGACCGTGACATACGCGAGCGTGCGCGACATGAGATTGGTGATCGCATTGCCGAAGTGATCGATGGTGAGCACCTCCCCGTCGACAGTACCGTCGGCAAGTTTGCGTGGTTGCGGCGTGCGGCGACGCATCGCAAGCGCGAACGGTTCGCCGATCTGTTCGAGTAACGCGCCGCACGCAAGCTGCGCGGCGGCCGGCGCGAAAACATCGCGTCCGTGAAAGGTGACCGACGCGGTGGGCTCGACGGGGAGCGCGACCACACGTGCATTCGGTGCGAAGAGCGCGGGCGAGAGCACGCCGTTGTCCGGCCCTACGAGAAACCGCCCATCGCTTTCCACCGCGAGTGCGGCACGCGCGGAGCCAACCTCGGGATCGACCACGACCACATGCACGGTCCCAACGGGAAACCGTCGCCAGTAGCGGGCGACGGCCAACCGCGCAAACTCGATGTCCTGCGGCGGAATGTCATGCGACAGATCGAGCAGTGGCACGCCGGGTGCCTGCGTAACCAGTACGCCCTTCATCTCGGCGACATAGCCGTCGGCGGTGCCGAAGTCCGTGAGGAGCGTGATCGCGGGAGCCAACATGGCCCAAACTTCTCTAGGCCAACCCGATTCCGCCAGCCTACCCGTCCGGTCGCCGACAGGAGTCTTCAGCGCTACGTTTGGCCCTGCAACCGTCAGGATCGGTAACGTCAACGGGAGACCACAATGAGCCAGCCAGTCACACTGATTTCGACAAACGCACAGGATCCGCGTGTCCAGGAGCTATGCGGTATTCGACGTCGGCACGCTGAACGAATTCTGGCGTTCACGCAGGGGATGTTTCGGCAAAAGTCTCTCATTGTCGTCATCCGTGCGGCGAATCCGGAAAGCCTCAGGTGGCATGGCGCTGCCAATCACCAGCCAAAACCGTACGGCGTCGAGACGAAAACGCGGCGATCGGGTCGAGTGTCCGTCGGCGACGACGGGAAGTTCTATTTTTCCGACTACGACCTCTTCGGCGTGTACGAGCAACGGCACACCAGCGACTACGTGAGACTGTACGTGGGCAATTATCAGCCTAACCAAGAACAGCCGTCAGCCGGGATCGGCAGTGCGATTGTCGTGAACACGCTGCTGAATCCGTTTCTGAACGAGATCAACAAGTACGTGTGTCGCACATTCGGTGATAGCGACATGTTTCAGCATGGCAGCGAGGACGACTACCGCCTTGCCGGCCGGCCAAAACTTGCTCTCAAGGACACCAACTTCGCTGCGTTCGACCACACGGGGGACGTGACGATCATGACCGACCTCGCGGCGCTCAAGGGGTTCTACCACAGCAGGCCCGGCCTCGCCTGGGTGTGGCCGACCGTTTGATTAAACGGCAACGCGCCGCCACCGCCCGCTGCCCCACAGCACCGCCATCAATACTCCACGTGCGCCGGCCGTCAACGCGAGCGTCCACCACAGGCCCGTCGTGCCAAAGTGTGCTGCAGACCATGCGCCCACGGGAATCCGCAACGCGGTAATCGCGGTGCTGCCGAGCATGGGCGGCAACGTGTATCCAGCACCGCCCATCGCACTCTCCAGCACAACTTCTGCTCCGAGAAACAGCTGCGAAAACGCGGCGATTCGTAAATAGCGGACCGCTTCGTGAACGACGGCCGCGTCCGTGGAGAACAGCGACGCGAGTTGCTCAGGAATGAGCACTGTGATGAGCGCCATGATCGCGCCTAGTACGCTCACGAGTCGCACGGCACTCCAGCCCGCCTTGCGCGCGCGCTCGGCATCACCAGCCCCTAGACTTTGGCCGACGATGGCGGCCACGGCAGCACCGGCGCCGACGCTTACGACGTACACGATGCTCTCCACCCGAAAGCCCAAGCCTAGCGCCGCGAGCGCGGGCGTACCGAATTGCGTCGTCGTGCGCGTCAACAATACGTAGATGAAACTGAAGACAATGCCCGTCGTCGCCGCCGGCGCACCAATGCGCGCGACACTTCCCCATACCGCCAGTCGCGGCGCGGTCAACGTGATCATCGATCGGCGCTTAAGCAGCCACACGCCCACCACGCACGCCACGCCGCGCGGAACGAGCGTGGCGAGTGCTGCACCGCGCACACCCATCGCCGGCACCGGGCCTGCACCGAGTATCAGAATCGGGTCGAGCAGCAACCCGATTCCGGTGGTGAGCAGAAGAATGTAGAGCGGTGTCCGCGTATCGCCGGCGGCACGGAACGCCGCGTCCATCGCAAAGAATGCGAAGATGAACGGCATGCCAAGCAGATAGGTGCCGAGATAATGTTCACCGATGATGGTGATTGCGTCGGCGGTATGCATCAACGCGAACAACGTCGTCAGCATCAATGGCGTGAGCAGCGCGATCACGAGTCCGAGCGCCGCGCCGAACATCACGCCGTCACCGACGGTGTGCGCGGCTTCACTCGGCCTCCGCTCGCCATGCCGACGCGCCGCGATCGCATCGACGCCGATGCTCACCATTTCACCGATGGAAATGACGAGCCAGATCCAGAAGATACTCCCCGTAACTGCCGCGAGTGAATCAGCGCCGAGGTAGCGTCCGATCCAGAATGTATCGACGGTGTGAAACGTAGTCATCAACAGATTCGCCGCGACCGCCGGAAGGGCGACGCGGCGAATCGTTTGTGGCAGTGGCTCGCTGACGAGCGAGCCGACTGGTGCGCCGTGTT
>JAYTTR010000058.1:0-11373 GCA_043744935.1 Gemmatimonadaceae bacterium | reverse complement strand
AGTGGGATCAAGCGCAGGGCGCACCGAAGGGCACGCGCGGCGGTGTGTCGGTGACGCACACCTTTCCGGCTGATGGCGAATACGTCTTTACCATTGCGCTGCATGCAATTCCAACGGGTCAGTTGTATGGGTCGGCGGCGCCGTTCGATGAGAAGATCGAAGTGTCGGTGAATGGTGAGCGCGTTGCTTTGCTTGACGTTGATCGCTGGATGTCGCAAGCCGATCCGAACGGTATGGATGTCAAGACAAAGCCCATTCCCGTTCGTGCCGGCGCTCAGCGAATTACTGCCGCATTCTTGCGCACGTTTGATGGACCGGTCAACGATAACATCGCGCCGATCGGCCATAGCATAGCCGACACGCAAATTGGGTCGCAGTCGGGCATTACGATTGGTGCGCATGTGCAGAATTTTTCGGTGACCGGCCCATTCAATCCGACGGGTGTTTCCGAAACGGTGTCGCGGAAAAAGATTTTCACTTGTCGTCCGTTATCGCCTGCGGAAGCGCGTCCGTGTGCCGAAAGTATCGTGTCACGGTTGGGTGCGTTGGCGTATCGTCGACCGTTCGCGGCGAGCGATACCAAAAGCATCATGGCGTTTTACGATCAGGGTGCAAAAGTTGGTGGTTTCGAACTTGGTGTTCGCACGGCGTTAGAGGCCGTCCTCGCGAGTCCGCATTTCATTTTCCGCGTGGAAGAAACACCGACTACGGCGAAATCTGGCGAGCGGTATGCGGTGAGCAGTTACGATCTTGCGTCGCGCTTGTCGTTCTTCCTGTGGGGCTCGTCGCCTGACTCAACGTTGATTGCGCTCGCTCGTCGTGGCGTGTTGGCGGATACAGCGGTGTTGGTGGCGCAGACGAAGCGTATGTTGGCGGATCCGCGCTCGGAAGCATTGGCCACGCGATTCGCCGCGCAATGGTTGCGGTTGCAGGACATCGACAAAGTGCATCCGGACGCGCTGCAGTATCCTGATTTTCATGAGCAGCTTGCGACAGCAATGCGCCGTGAAACGGAACTATTTTTTTATGGGTTGGTGCGTGACAATCGCAGCATGCTGGAGTTGTTCAATGCCAACTACTCGTACATGAACGAGGAGTTGGCAAAGCACTACGGCATCGCGGGCGTGATTGGTCCCGAGTTTCGGAAGGTGCAGTATCCCGATGACAAGCGCAGCGGTTTGCTGGGGCAAGCCAGCGTGCTCACACTGACGTCGCACGCGAATCGCACGTCGCCTGTGTTGCGTGGTAAGTGGGTGATGGAAGTGTTGATGGGTTCACCGCCGCCACCGCCACCGCCCAACGTGCCCGATCTGGAAAAGACCGGTGAGGCGAAAGAAGGTCGGATGCTCACGACGCGCGAGCGTATGGAGATGCATCGAGCCAATCCGTCGTGCAAATCGTGTCACCTGTTCATGGACCCGATCGGGCTTGCGCTCGACAACTTCGATGTGACGGGACAGTGGCGCATTCGCGAGAACGGCGCGGATCTCGACACGAAGGGTGATTTCTACGACGGCACCAAAATTTCCAGTCTTGCCGAACTGCAGAAGGTGCTGCTCAAGCGACCCACGCCGCTGATCCGCAACTTCACGCAAAACCTGATGGCGTATGCGTTGGGTCGACGGATCGAGTACTACGATCTCCCTACGGTCCGCAAGATTGAAACGAACGCCAAGGCCAGCAACTACAAGATGAGCGATTTCATTTTGGGCGTCGTGAAGAGTGATGCCTTCCGACTCAAGCGCGTCTCCGTCGCGCAAGCAACAACATCGACGTCGCAAAACACGCACTAACATCACGTCACGCCAAGAGGCTACGAACATGCAATTTTTGACTGGAAAAAACCTCGACCGTCGCACGTTTGTGCGGAACATGAGCGCCACCGTTGCGCTGCCGTACCTCGACGCGATGTTGCCAACGGGACGCGGCGCGTCGCGCGCGGTGAACGATCCGCCTCGTTTGGTCGCGATTGAAATGGTGCATGGTGCGGCTGGTTGCAACGAACTCGGTGCGAAAGCGAACCTGTGGTCGCCCGCGGAAACGGGTCGCAACTTCGATCTGAGTCCATCGGCATTGAGCTCGCTCGAGAAATATCGCGAGTATCTCACAATCATCAGCAACACCGATGTACGGGCCGCCGAGCCGTCGTCACCGATGGAAATTGGTGGTGACCATTTTCGGTCGAGCGCCACGTTTCTGACGCAAGCGCACGCGCGTCAGACCGAGGGTTCCGATGTGCGCGTTGGCACGTCGCTCGATCAGTTGTATGCGCAACGCTTTGGCCAGGACACACCGATTCCGTCGATGCAGCTCTGCATTGAAAACGTGGATCAAGCTGGCGGGTGCGCGTACGGCTACGCGTGCGTGTACACCGACTCCATCAGTTGGTCCTCGCCAACCGAACCGCTGCCGGTCATTCGGGATCCACGGGTGGCGTTTGAGAAGTTGTTTGGTGTGGGCGGCACGTCGGCGGAGCGGGCGAGTCGTCGGCTCACGCGTCGCAGCATTCTCGACTTTGTGTCGGGAGAGATGAATTCGCTCAAGCGGTCGCTTGGCCCCGATGACAAGCATCGCCTCGACAGCTATCTCGAGGACATTCGCGAAGTAGAGCGTCGCATTCAACGAGTCGAAGCCCGAAATACCAGCGGCGAAGTTCGTGAATTGCCGGAAGCGCCAGCGGGCGTTCCCGATTCGTATTCCGATCACGTGAAGTTGATGTTCGACTTGCAGGCGCTTGCCTTTGCCGCAGATATCACTCGCGTCTTTTCGTTCAAGATGGGTCGCGATGGATCGAGTCGTGTGTATCCGGAAAGCGGCACGGACAAGCCCTTCCACCCGGCGTCGCACCATGGCGGAACGGAAAAGGGCGTGAAGGATTTCCAGATGATCAACAAGTATCACGTGTCGATGTTGCCGTATTTTCTCGACAAGTTGAAGAACATGTCGGAAGGAAGCAGCAACATGCTGGAAAAGACGCTCATCATTTACGGGTCGCCGATGAGCGATTCCAACTTGCACAACCATCGCCGGTGCCCGTTGATTTTACTGGGGCATTCCAACGGACGTCTCGCAGGCAATGCGCACATCAAGGCGGCGGACGGGACCCCGATGGCCAACGCGATGTTGTCGGTGATGCACACGCTGGGTATGTCCGATGCAACGAGCCTCGGTGACAGCACCGATGCGCTCAACTTGAGCGCCCATGCGTAAAACGTTTGCGGGTGCGGTGGCGCTCGTCGCTGTGGTGATGCTTTCCGCGGCCGCGCCGATGAATACCGACGCGCCTTTGGCGGATGCGGCGATGCGCGGTGACAGTACCAAGGTGCGGTTGTTGTTGAAGCAAGGTGTCGACGCGAATGCCGCGCAGCCGGATGGCATGACGGCGCTGCATTGGGCGGCAGCGCGGGGCGATGTGGCGCAAACCCGCATGTTGGTGTCGGCGGGTGCGCGTATGGACGCAGTCACGCGCAACGGGCACTACACGCCACTCTTGCTGGCAGCGCAAGCGGGTCGCGCTGGTACCGTTATCGCGTTGCTCGATGTGGGGTCGGATGCAAAGGCGATCACGACATCTGGTGGTGCGACGGCGTTACATCTCGCGGCAGCGCAGGGTAGTGCGGAGTCGGTCGTCGCACTCGTGCAGCACGGGGCGTTGGTCGACGCGCGAGAGGGTGCGTGGGGACAGACTCCGTTGATGTGGGCGGCCGCCTATGATCGTGTCTCCGTCATCGAGGCGTTGATCGCAAAGGGCGCTGACGTGAAGCTCACGTCGAAAGTTGAAAACGCGTCGGCGCGTGAAGTCGCGGATCGCAACGCGAACATATTGCGCAATCGCAAAATTGCGGCGTTGAAGGCGGCGGAAGCGACACCGGCCATAGGTGCTGTTGCTGCGGGCACCGCCGGTGGACGCGGTGGCGCTGCGGCGGCACCAGTCGCCGGATCAACGGGTAACACGATGCCAATCGCGGGTAACGGTGCGGTCGGCAGCGGTGGCGGTGGTGCGCAGCAAGCCACAGCGGCACCGGTTGTTGGCGCAACGATGCCGGCGCCTGCCGGCGGCGGTGGTCGAGGTGGCGCTGGTCCTGCCGGCCGGGATACGGCTGGTGCGGCCAACGGTGGACGTGGTGCGAGCTACGGTGATCTAGTCGGCAACAAAGGTGGGCTAACGGCGCTGCATTTCGCGGTGCGGGAAGGACACTTGGCGTCGACACTCGCGTTGCTGAAGGCGGGTGCGGACATCGATCAAGTCACGCAAGGCGATCACACCAGTCCGATTTTGCTGGCCACGATCAATGGTCAATTTGATCTCGCGAAATTGCTCGTCGAGAAGGGCGCCAATGTGAAGTTGGCAAGTGATGCTGGCGCGACACCGTTGTACGCGACGATCAACGTGCAGTGGGCGGCCAAGTCGCTGTATCCACAGCCGACGGCGCAAACGCAACAGGTCACCACGCATCTGGATTTGATGAAAGCGTTGATCAAGGCAGGCGCAGATGTGAACGCGCGATTGACGAAACATTTGTGGTACATGTCGTACAACTTTGACTTGCTGGGTGTCAACACGGCGGGCGCGACACCGTTCTGGCGTGCGGCGTACGGCACGGACGTCGACGCGATGAAGCTGTTGGTCGCGTCGGGAGCAGACGTGAATATCGCGACGCTCAAGCCAGCGGGTCGCGTGCTTGGTGCCGATGGTGCGGCCGACGACAGCACGTCGGGCGCCGATCCGTCGGGCCTCGCCCCGATCGCGGCGGGTGGTCCGGGCGTGTTCCCCATCCATGCGGCGACTGGTGTTGGGTATGGCGAAGGCTTTGCGGCAAACTCGCATCGGCACGCGCCGGATAGCTGGGTGTCGTCGGCCAAATATCTCATTGAAGTTCTGCACGCGGATGTGAATGCGCGCGACTTCAATGGGTACACGCCGTTGCACCACGCGGCGGCGCGCGGTGATGATGAGCTGATCAAGTATTTGCTGTCCAAAGGCGCGGATATCACGGTGCTCAGTCGCAAAGGGCAGACCGTCGCGGACATGGCGAACGGACCGGTGCAGCGCATTCCGCCGTTTCTCGAGACGGTAAAGCTGTTGGAGAAGCTCGGGTCGAAAAACTCGAACAAGTGCAAGTCTTGTTGAACTGAGCACCGCGAGTTACGTAACAGGCAATAAAACAGCGCCGTCGATTGAGATGTCTCGATCGGCGGCGCTTTTTATTCGCTAAGTGTCAACGTCAGTCGTCGTGACTCTGCTCGTATTTATGTTGTTCGATCATGCGCTCCGTGCCAGCTGCCTTGTCTCGTTTTTTAGCCGCACGCATTGCCAAGTTGCGCGTCGACTCCGACTTGACATTGGGCATGGAAAGCAACCGCTCGAGGTCCACACTTCCACAGGTCGCGCACGCGGTGGCAGTGGGTCCGCGCACGAGCGCCTCGAATTGATGACCGCAGCTCTTGCAAACGAAGTCGAAAATCGGCATATGGACGTAGGACGTGGGGAAGCGTTGTCGTAGAGTCGCTGTTGGACGCACCCCGCAGCAAGTGGTCGGCCGCACTGCCGACATCCACAAACCGAGAACCTTGATGTCTCTCCGCCAACGCATGACTGTTTTACATACGCTGTTCCTGCCCATCGCGCTGTTCGTTGCAGCCGCACCGGTCACCGCGCAGGGGACGCGCACTGTCGTCGCGCCCGCTGGATCAGCAGCAAACCCCACGCTCTCGGCTGGCATTCGCGTGGGCAACATGCTGTTTGCGTCAGGTCAGCTGGGACTCAATCGCACCGCGCCAGACACCACTATTGGCGGGCAAACTCGTCTTGCACTTGAGTCCACCAGGAAAGTTTTCGAAGCCGGTGGAACGTCCATGGCCAATGCGGTCAAGTGCACTGTATTTCTTGTAGACGTGAAGGACTTCGCTGCCATGAACACCGCCTATCGCGAGTTCTTCCCGAGCATGCCTCCCGCCCGTTCAACGGTGGTAGTCGCAGCGCTCGTATCGGCTGGCGCAAAAATCGAAATCGAGTGCTCGGCGTTTGTGCCGTAACAGCTGAACGCGGATACCACGCAACAGAACGGCAAAGGACGCTAATAAGAATGGAAACAACGGAAACGCGGGGATACGGCAAACGTGCATGTGGCCACTGCTGCTGTATCCGCGCTATCCGTTTCGTATCCGTCCAGTTTCTCCGTGTTCGTTGCGGCTAATCGTTACGTCACTTCGCGGTCGGCCACACCACGCCCTGATTCTTGCGAGTGACCGTACCAATTCCTTTGTACACAAACTTCTGCAGGCGCTTGCCTTCGTACGTTTCCGTCGTGTACACGTTGCCCTTCGTATCGGTCGCGAGACTGTGGACCGCGAAGAACTGGCCCGGCTGACGACCACCATCGCCAAAGCTTGTCAGTATCTCCAACGACTGTCGGTCCATCACGTACACGCGTTCGTTTTTTCCGTCCGCCAAGTACATGTATTTCTGCGCGACATCTCGCGAAAACGCGATGTCCCACACCGAACCATCGCCGCGCGTCGCCGGCGCGATACGCACCTCTTTCACGAATGACCCGTCTTTCTTGAACACTTGAATGCGATCGTTTGGACGATCACACACATACACCAACCCATCATTCGCTGGTTCGGCACAGTGTACCGGATTCCGAAACTGCTTGGCGAGTGGCGCATCAGCAACATACGGTCCCAGGTTCGCATCATCCGGCTTGTTGCCATACGCTCCCCAAAAACGTTTGAGTTTTCCCGAAGCCATGTCCAGTACCGCGACGCGCTTGTTGCCGTAACCGTCTGCTACAAACGCTTCACCAGCTTTCGTATCGAAGGAAATTTTCGCGACCCGGCCAAAGTGCGTTGAATCGTTGCTGCCTGGCAACTGTTTCGATTTACCAATCTGCTGCAGAAATTTTCCTTCGTGCGTGAACTTGAGGATATGCGAATCGGCGCGACCGTTACCGCCAATCCAGACGTTATCCTTGTCGTCGATCGAAATACCGTGATTGGACTCCGGCCAGTCGTAACCGTCGCCCGGTCCACCCCATGCCTTCACCATATTGCCCGCCGGATCAAATTCAAGGATTGGCGGGGCCGACATGCAGCATTCGCTTATAGGCGGCGTGGCGTTGGCGCCCGTTTCCGTACGCTGGTTCAACGTGGAGTCGCCGCGGTGAATGATGAAGACATGGTCGCGGGCATCGACGGCCACGCCAATCACGGAGCCCAGAATCCAATGGTTGGGCAGGGGTTTCGGCCAGACTGGGTCGACTTCAAATCGCGGCGCCTGTACCGTTTGCCGGTCGTCCGCACGTAGCGAGGCTTGGCCGACCGCTAGCCCAACCGCGACTGTCACGAACGCCAGCGCGCCCGCCGTTTTACGTATGCTCATCATCCGTCTCCATGTGTAATGCCGTCTGCGGTACAAGGGGCTCGTCCAACTGCAAATCGCCCCGTGTGCTTCCGCCGTGGCGATGCTATCTTCGCTTTTGTCACGTGTTGCGTTGGCTGGCATGAAGTAACGCGCACTCCCACCCCTGTCCAGAGAGCGGCGCGTTATCTCCGCGCTCTGTCCCACCAGTTTTTGGGCGTCTCGCCATCGGCATGTTCATTCTGCAGCGAGTGTGTACGCGATTCCTGATATACGTCGCGTTGCTGAGCATCGGGTACCAATCGGCACAGGCGCATGAGGTGCCGCGCTCAGTGATCGTGCGCGCGTACGTACAGCCGAGCGGTCGCGTCTTGCGGCTGCTTGTGCGCGTGCCGCTCGATGCCATGCGGGACGTCGATTTTCCGCTGCGTGGTGCAGGCTATCTCGATCTCTCGCGTGCCGATGCGTTGTTACGAGATGCCGCGAAGTTGTGGGTCGTCGACGGCGTCGCGCTCTATGAAGGTGACGTGTTGCTGCGCGACGCACGCATCGTGACGGCGCGCGCGGCGATGGCATCCGATATGGCGTTTCGCACGTACGATAGTGCGTTGAATACCGTTCGCGCGGCACCAATGGCAACGTCTACGGACATCCCCTGGAAGCAAGCGATGCTGGACGTACTCATCGAGTATCCGATTGCGTCAGCGACGGCAAAGTTCTCGATGCAGCCATCTCTCGCACATTTAGGCGTGCGTACAACCACCGTTCTGCGTTTCGTCGCATCGGACGGCACCGAGCGCGCGTTCGAATACGACGGAGATCCGGGGCGAGTGGCGCTCGATCCCGGATGGTGGCAAACGGCGATGCGCTTTGTGCGTGCGGGCTTCGTGCACATCCTCAGTGGTCTTGATCATTTGCTCTTTCTGCTCTGCCTGGTGATTCCGATACGACGCATGCGCCAATTGGTAGGCGTTGTGACATCGTTCACTATTGCGCATTCCATCACGCTCGTCGCATCGGCTGCGGGCTACGCGCCGGATGCGCTGTGGTTTCCGCCACTTATCGAAGTGTTGATTGCGCTTTCAATAGTGTACATGGCACTCGAAAATATTGTTGGGGCAAAACTGCAGCATCGGTGGCTTGTGGCCTTTGGGTTTGGACTTGTGCACGGTTTTGGTTTTTCCTTCTCACTGCGCGAAACGCTGCAATTTGCCGGATCGCATTTGTATACGTCACTCGCCGCGTTCAACATTGGCGTCGAACTTGGACAATTGGCTGTGCTTGCCGTCGCGGTTCCGGCGCTGGCGTACGTCTTCCGGAAAGTGGTGGCCGAGCGGGTAGGCTCCATCATTTTGTCTGCGGTGGTGGCGCATACGGCGTGGCATTGGATGTTGGATCGCGGTGCAACATTGTCGCAATATTCCTTTACCTGGCCGGCGTTTGACGCACTCTTTGTCGCGAATGGCATGCGTGCAGTCGCGATAGTCATGGCCCTTGGCGCCGTGGTGTGGGTGCTTGCTGGCGTCATGCGTCGACTGACGCCAACCGCAGCAGTCACCGCGTCGACGTCGCTCGTCGCGTTGGTGTGTTTGACGGCCGCGATGAGTGTGCCGAGTGAGGTGCGTGCGCAGCGTGGCGGGACGCAGGCGGTCGCAAAACCTGCAGCCGCGAAGTCGACACTGCGCTCAACGAGAGTCGGCGTTTACACCGCCGATCAGGCAATGAAAGGGCGCGAAGTATTTCTTGGCGCGTGTACCGGGTGTCACACCCCGGCGGCTCATACTGGCGCTGTGTTTGCAAAATGGGCGGGACGTCCGTTGTCCGAATACTACGGATACGTGAGTCATCTCATGCCCAAGGCTGCGCCCGGTACGCTCTCGGAAGACGAGTATGTGTGGGTCGTTGCGTATCTGCTGAAAATCAACGGGATGCCCGCTGGAGCAGAAGAGTTGTCAGCCGACGACGCGTTATTGAAAGGCGTACGCATTGATACAAAGCCTGGTGCAGGACGTGGTGCGATTATCACGCCGAAGCGGCGCGGAACATGACGCAGGACATGCAGTCACCTTTTACTGAGGCGAACAAGACATCATGACGCAGAACGTGAGCAGGCGCACGATCGGTGTTGCACTCGTGGCCGCTGTAGTGTTGGGTGGGGTGTTTGTGTCTGCGGTGACGCGCTCCAGTGCGCAACAGGGCAAACCGTTGGTGCGTGGGAATGCGTACGGCGAATGGCGGTACTGGGGCGCCGATGCGTGGAGCACGCGCTATTCGCCGCTCGATCAAATCGACGCCAAAAACTTTGATTCGTTGCAGGTCGCGTGGACGTGGAACGCAAGTCAGTTTGGCAACGATGAGTACTATCGAAGCACACCGTTGTTTGCCAATGGGAAACTGTTCACGGTGGCGTCAACGCATCGTGTCGCGGCGGCGCTTGATCCCGTTACTGGAAAAACGCTGTGGAGTTACAAGCCGGTCGAGGGGATTCGTTGGCAAAAAGCGCCGCGACAATATTCGGGTCGCGGCCTCGCATACTGGACCGACGGAACGCAGGAACGCGTGCTGTTGGTAACGCCGGGTTATCATCTCGCGTCGATCGATGCCAAGACGGGCAAGCTCGATGCAGCATTCGGCACCAGCGGCGTGGTCGATTTGATGCTCGGCTTAGGGTATCCACTCGTGCCGTTAGCGGTGGATGATTCGGGTCCACTCATTATCAGCGAAGCGGCACCAGCACGCAGAGCTCGCGTCGGCGAGACGTGGGACGCTGTGAAGAAGATTGGCGCAGATGGAACCATGGGCATCGATCCAGCAGACGGCCAAATTGCGGCCAGCTCGCCACCAATTGTTGTGGGTAACGTGCTAGTGGTTGGGAATTCGTCCATTCACGGCTACTACCCGCTGCGCACACACAACATTCCAGGATTTATTCGCGGATTTGATATTCGCACTGGGAAACAGTTGTGGAAGTTCAATCTCGTGCCGCAGCCTGGTGAGTTCGGTGCCGAAACGTGGAAATCAGGTTCGAAAATTGGCATGACGGGTGTTGGCAAGAATGATGCATGGGCGACGTATTCGGCCGATCCGGATTTAGGACTCGTTTACATCCCCGTCGGTATGCCGTTGATGGACGAATATGGTGGACATCGTCCGGGCGACAATCTATTTGGAAACAGCATCGTGGCGCTCGATGTGAAAACCGGGGAACGCAAATGGCACTATCAGATGGTGCATCACGACATCTGGGATTACGACGTACCGATGGCGCCCAATCTCGTCGACGTGACCGTGAATGGTGCGAAACGAAAGGTTATCGCGCAGAGTACGAAGCAGGGATGGATTTACGCACTTGATCGCGCCACTGGGTTGCCAATTTGGCCTATCCCGGAAACACCGGTGTTGCAGAGTGAGGTGCCGGGCGAGCGGACGTCGGCGACACAACCCATACCAAGCAAGCCTGCACCGTATGCGCAGCAAGGGCTCGTGGAGTCGGACCTCATTGACTATACGCCGGCCATTCGTGATTCCGCACTGAAGCTCGCGAAGACCTGTCGTATGGGACCGTATTTCATTCCTGGATCGACCGCCGATGGCATGGGGAAGAGCGGTCTCAAATGTTCGTGGTATGCACCGGGCGCGAGCGGCGGTGTGAACATTGACGGTGGCGCTGCGGTTGATCCGGAAACAGGCATGATGTATGTCGCCTCGTTGAGTGCGATGAGTACGACGCAATTGAAAAAGGACCCGTGTTCGGAGTTTACGTATAGCTCGGTACACGACAGTTGCGGGTTGCCTGGTGCACTGCCTGCGCCGGCGGGTTACACGAAGCCGGTGAATGGTGATCGTGGCGGCGATTTTGGTGCACGCGGCAGTGCGGCAATTCTTGGCGGTATTTCCATTGTGAAACCGAAGGAGATGGGCGGCATCACCGCGTACAATCTCAATAGCGGCGACAAGACGTGGTGGGTTGGCAACGGTGGCATGATCAAGCAAACCAGTCGCGACCCGAT
>JAYTTR010000057.1:0-11377 GCA_043744935.1 Gemmatimonadaceae bacterium | reverse complement strand
TGTGTCGCAACGGTATCGCGATCGCATCATGGCGTACCTTGAGGAGCGCTATATGCCCGGGCTGTCACAGCACATTGTGACGGAGCGTCGCATTGATCCGCGCTATTTCGAGCAAACGCTGAATAGCTATCTAGGCAGCGCTTTTGGGCCTGAGCCCACGTTGACACAATCCGCGTATCTCCGTCCCCACAACGTCAGTCCGGACATTCCGAATTTGTTCTTCTGCGGCGCCGGGACGCATCCGGGTGCGGGGCTGCCAGGGGTGATCGCCAGTGGGAAAATCGTCGCAGAGATGATCGGTACGGCGCGTACTGGACGACAATTGGCCGCGCACGATTAGTTTTCGCCTATGAACATCTCGATCACTCCCTCTGAGCAGACGGGCATCTCGCGCCGCCTGCAGATCTCCGTGCCGCCCGAAACGGTGGCGGTGTACGAAGACCAAGCGGCGAAGAAATATGCATCGCAGGTACGCCTTCCCGGGTTCCGCCCGGGCAAGGCGCCGCCATCAATGGTTCGGAAGCGCTTCGCCGAGCAGATTCGTCAGGAAGCCATCGAACTCGTCATCAACGAAGCGTTCAAGGAAGCGATTGAACGTGAGCAGCTGAAGCTGGCTACGCAGCCGCATGTGCACGACGTGAAATACGTGCCGGGCGAGGCGCTCGAGTTTGAGCTGCATTGCGAATTGCGTCCTGAACTTTCGCTCACGAAGATCGACGGCTTCACGGTGACGCGTCGCAGCACCGAGGTGACGGACGAGGTTATCGAAGAGCAGATCGAGCGCTTGCGGGAGCAGAAAGCCAACTGGTCGCCAATTACAGACAAACCGGCACCGGGCGACATGGTCACCGTGATGTTGTCGACGGCGGATGCAGATGGCGTCCTGCCCGAGTCGAAGGAGTACCGGCTTGTGCTCGGCGGTGGTCAGGCCATTCCGGGTATCGAAGAGTTGATCATGGAAGCGAACGAAGGTGACACGGTCGAGCGCACGGTGCGCTGGCCCGACGACTTTCCGGACGAAACGCAGCGCGGAAGCACGAAGCTCGCGCGCGTCACGCTGCAAGATGTGAAACGGAAATCGCTACCCGTGCTGGACGATGCATTTGCGCGTGAAATCGGCGACTTCGATACGATGGACGTACTGCGAGCGGCGGTCCGTACGGATATGGGTGCACAGGCCACGCGCGAGGGTGAAGTGGATGTACGCGCTCAGCTCGTCGAGAAAATCGTCGAAGCAAATCCGTTTGAAGTACCGGCGAGTTGGACGCAGCAGTTGGTCGACGGCTACATGCAGATGTACGGTGTACCCGATACCGAAAAAGCGCGCTTCAACGTGGAATTTCGTCCGATGGCCGAACAACAAGTGCGTCGCGATCTGATTGTCGACACGCTGGCCGAACGTGAGTCACTTACCGCAAGCGCCGGCGATGTTGACGCGCGTGTTGAGGAGATGGCGAAGGCCAGGGGCGCCGATCCGGGGCAAGTGTACGCGCAGCTGCAGAAGGCCGGTCGCCTGCAGGAAATTGAGCGTGAGCTAACCGAAAATCGTGTGTTTGCTTGGCTCCTTGAACGCAGCACGATCAGCGCGGCATAACCAAACCGACCTTCCTGTCACCACCGTTTTCGCAAGGAGTACCATGGCGCTGTACATGCCTTACATCATCGAACGTTCCAGTCGCGGCGAGCGCACGTACGACATTTTTTCACGCTTGTTGATGGACCGTATCGTGTTTCTCGGAAGCGCAATCAATGATGACGTGGCCAACGTGATCATCGCGCAGATGTTGTTTCTTGACGCAGACAATCCCGAGAAGCCCATTCATCTGTACATCAACTCACCCGGCGGCAGCGTTTCCGCGGGACTGGCGATGTACGACACAATGCAGTTCATCAAAGCACCGGTGCACACCACGTGCATGGGTATGGCCGCCAGCATGGGAGCGTTTCTCCTGTGCGCCGGAGAAGCCGGTAAACGCAGCGCGTTGCCGCATTCGCGTATCATGATTCACCAGCCGTCGCAAAACGGCGGTGGCGGATCGGCGTCGGACATCGAAATTCAGGCGCGCGAAATTCTTTACCTGCGTTCGAAGATGAACGAACTGATGGCCAAGCATACCGGTCGCCCGGTGGAACAGGTCGAGCGGGACACGGATCGCGACCGCTTCATGTCGGCCGAGGATGCCAAGGTGTACGGGCTCGTGGATATCGTCATTTCGCATCAGGCCGAGTTGGTCGCTACGCGCTAAATCGAACGTCCGTCGGGCCTCCGGTGTAACGGAGATGGGCGGCGGCACCGTTCGCGGTGCCGCCGCTTCTGTTTTCCGCTGCGACGCCGATACTTTTACCGTTCGGGATGTGATCGCGAATACGACGTGTCCCTGCTTTTCGCTTGACCCTGCGCAGCTTCATGGCTTAACTGTAGGTGGTGACACCAGTTGTCACATTCTCAGTCCCCTGCCCGCGCGTCGCCTTTCGATACGGACCACATGTCCCACGACAAGCATCTTCGCTGCTCCTTTTGTGGCAAGTCCAAGGACGCCGTCCGAAAGTTCATTTCGGGCCCGTCGGTCTACATTTGCAATGAGTGCATTGCGCTCTGCAATGAGATCCTCGCTGAGGACGAAGAGCGCGAAGTTGCCGAAGCCATTACACAAGTTCCGACGCCGCGCGAAATCAAAGGCATTCTTGACCAGTACGTAATTGGACAGGAGTTAGCCAAGAAAGCGCTGTCGGTCGCCGTCTACAACCACTACAAGCGCATCAACGCTGCCAGCTCGGCTCGCGAAGATGATGTTGAACTCGACAAATCCAACATCCTGCTCATTGGTCCAACGGGCGTTGGTAAGACATTGCTCGCGCAGACCCTGGCCCGCATTCTCGACGTGCCATTCACGATCGCGGATGCGACCACGCTCACGGAAGCGGGGTACGTCGGCGAAGACGTCGAAAATATCCTTGTGCGATTGCTGCAAGCGGGCGATTTCAATGTCGCAGAGTGCGAGCGCGGTATCGTGTACATCGACGAGATCGACAAGATTGCGCGCAAGTCCGAGAATCCCAGTATCACGCGCGACGTGTCGGGTGAAGGCGTTCAGCAGGCGTTGCTGAAAATCCTCGAAGGCACCATTGCGTCGGTGCCACCGCAGGGTGGTCGCAAGCATCCGCAGCAGGAGTACATCCAGATAAATACGAAAGACATTCTGTTTATCTGTGGTGGCGCGTTTGACGGCCTCGAAAAAATTATTGAGGCGCGTACTGGTCGTCGCCAGATCGGCTACAGCGGTGAGAAAGGTGATCAATCGAAGGTCACCGCCATTCATAAAACCACGGCGAAAACACCCTTCGCCGAAGTTGAGCCGGACGACTTGCTGCGTTTCGGCATCATCCCCGAACTGGTCGGTCGCTTGCCGGTGTGTGTACCACTCGAAGCTTTGGACGAAGACTCGTTGGTGCAGATTCTGAAAGAACCGAAGAATGCGCTGACAAAACAGTATCAGCGGTTGTTCGATCTCGAAGAAGTAAAAATCACCTTCGAAGAATCCGCCTTGCGAGCCGTCGCGTCGAAGGCGTTGAAACGTGGAACTGGTGCGCGTGGACTTCGCGCTATTCTCGAAGAGACATTGATGGACACCATGTTTGATCTCCCCACGCGTGATGACGTGGTGGAAGTGAAGGTCACCGAAGCCTCGGTCGTGACCGGCGGACCGCCCCTCCTCGAGATCGCGCCGAAGCGCCAGAAGAAGGAAGCCTGACCAACCGACTGCCGGTTCTGCCGCTGCGCGATGTGGTGCTCTTTCCCCACGTCGCGATGCCTCTCCTGGTTGGTCGCGCCGGATCTCTCGCGGCCGTTGCAGAAGCAGCGGAGAGCGCGACAAAGGAGATTTTGCTGGTCACGCAACGCAGTGCGGACGTGCACACACCGGGCGCCGCGGACCTGCATCGTATTGGCGTGGTGGCGCGCCTCCAGCAAGTCACACGATTGAGCAGCGGCACGACAAAAATCCTTGTTGAGGGCATGTCGCGTGTGCGTATCCAACGCTTCACTGCATCCAAGCGCAGTCCGCTGCTGGAGGCGCGCACCACCGCCTTTCCGTTAGCCCTGGGGCGGGCGGCGGCGCGCGGCGCGCCCGATCAAACGCATGCGACCGTCCGGTATGCGTTGACGCTGTTTGAGGAATACGCCGGCCTGCAACGTCGCCTGCCGCCCGAAGTGGTTGGACTGCTACAAGGGCTTGACGACGATCGGCGGCTGGCTTTCGGTATTGCGGCACATTTGCACGTCACTATCGAGCAGCGTCAAACTCTGCTCGCTGCAGCGTCACTGCGTGAGTTCTCGGGTGGACTTGTGCAGCTTCTTGGGAGTGAACTCGAACTGCTCAAGCTCGAACGGAAAATCGACGAGCAGGTGCGTGGTTCACTCTTTCAGAACCAGCGCGAATTTTTCTTGCAAGAACAGCTGCGCGCGATTCACAAGGAGCTGGGGCAAGAAGATGGTGACGAAGGCGAGGACATTGGCAAGCAGATCATCGCGCGTGAGTTGCCCGCGCCAATCGCGTTGCGCGCAAATCGCGAACTACGAAAGTTGCGTCGCAGTTCTCCGATGTCGCCCGATGCGGCCGTTGCACGCGGATGGTTGGACTGGGTGATTGCGCTGCCCTGGACAACGCGCACCGACGACACGAGCGATCTGGCACACGCGCGGACCATTCTGGACGGCGATCATTACGGGCTCGAAGAAGTAAAGGAGCGTATCCTCGACCACATCGCCGTGCTGGGTCGCGTTGGCAAACTACCTGGACCGATTCTTTGTTTGGTCGGACCACCGGGCGTTGGCAAAACGTCGCTTGGGCGGTCGATCGCCAATGCATTGGGTCGTCGTTTTGTGCGTATGGCACTGGGCGGTGTGCGCGATGAAGCAGAAATTCGCGGGCATCGACGCACCTACATCGGCGCACTGCCGGGTCGCATCATACAAGCGATGCGCCGCGCCGAAACCGTGAACCCCGTCATTCTGCTCGACGAAGTCGACAAGCTGGGCAGCGATTGGCGCGGTGATCCATCGGCAGCGCTGCTCGAGGTGTTGGATCCCGAACAGCATCACGCGTTCAACGATCACTTTCTCGAAGTCGATTACGATTTGTCGCAGGTGCTGTTTATCACGACGGCCAACTCGATGCAGTCCATTCCGGAAGCGTTGCGCGATCGCATGGAGATCATTCGCTTGCCGGGGTATCTCGAACCCGAAAAACTCGCGATTGCACGCCGCTTTTTAGTGCCGCGTCAATTTGCCGCACATGGCGTTGATGCGTCGCACGTGACACTCGCGCCAGATGTGTTGAGCTCGATCATTCGTGGCTGGACGCGCGAAGCCGGTGTTCGCGATCTGGATCGTCGCATTGCGCGTCTTGCACGGAAAGTGGCACGTCGTGATTTGATGCCCGACGCGTCAGTCGTGATTGAAAGCGCCGAACTCACCGCAATGCTGGGCCCTGCACCGCACGATCAGGACGATTTTGGTTTAGTCGATCGCGTTGGTGTTGCATCTGGGTTGGCCTACACAAGCGTCGGTGGCGATCTCCTCGAAATCGAAGTCAGCATCGTGCCGGGACGCGGGCGCCTGCAACTCACCGGTACGCTGGGCGACGTCATCAAGGAATCGGCAGCGGCGGCGTTGAGCTATGTCCGTTCGCGTGCGAACGCGCTTGGGCTGCCGGCAGATTTTTATCGCACCCGCGATATTCACGTGCATCTCCCCGCAGGGGCGACGCCGAAAGATGGACCGTCGGCCGGCATTGCCTTAGCCACAGCACTGGCCAGCGCGCTTACGGGCATTCCAGTGCGCGGCGACGTCGCGATGACCGGCGAGATCACGCTCCGTGGTCGCGTGCTGCCAATTGGTGGCATTCGTGAAAAAGGTGTCGCTGCGCATCGTCATCAGGTCGCGCATGTCATCGTGCCCTACGGCAACGCGAAAGACCTCGCTGAACTTCCGGAGGACGTGCGCACGCAAGTGACATGGCATCCGGTGAAGACGATGGACGAAGTGCTGACTCTCGCGCTGCGTACACCGCTACCCACACCGTTGCGAGAACAGATACCAGTGCGGGACGGCATGGCGCGGCCCACGTGACCTCGCCCACACCAGTCCCGGATCCACTCGTCATCAAAGACATCGAATTCATCGGACCGATGTCAACCAAAGGTGGGTGGCGTCCGCCATCCGAGTTTCCGGAAGTCGCGTTTGCCGGTCGCTCCAACGTGGGCAAGTCGTCATTGCTCAATCGGCTGATGCGACGAAAGTCTTTCGCGCGCGTGAGCAATACACCCGGTCGCACGCGCGAGATCAATTTCTTTCGCGTGAATGATACGTTCGTTCTGGCCGATCTTCCTGGTTACGGGTACGCGCGTATTTCAAAAACCCGAAAGGCGGAGTGGAAGCCGCTCATCGAAGGCTACCTGGCAGATTGCCCGATGCTGCGTGGCGTTGTGTTGCTGCTCGACATTCGCCACGATCCAACCGAAGACGATCGCATGATGCTTGATTTTCTTGCAGACGTTGGCGCGCCAACCATTATCGCTGCGACAAAAATCGACAAACTCAAACCGCTCGCGGCAGTGGAGCGTGTGAAAGTGGTGGCCGAAGTACTTGGACTCGATCCCGAGCAAATCGTGCCGTTCAGCGCGCGAACGGGGCAAGGACGAGACGAACTGGCGTCCGCGTTGGTGGAATTGTTAGCCATGCCCGACTGGCGCGAGTCGTTGTGAAAAACGCATCGGTGCTCGTCGCACTCGTTGCGTTAACCGCGTGTGTCTCGGCGAATGCAGTGCCGGCGCAAGGGCCACCCGCAGGTGGGATAACCAGTACAGCGGCCGATACACTCGATCCCGCGTTTGTCCCAGCGGGATTCGGTTCACTGCGACAGGACGACATTGCGCTGAAAATCTCGCCGTCCAGCGGTTTGCAAGTGCGTGCCATTCCGCTTGACGAACGCATTCTCCGACTACTCTCACCAGACTCGTATCGATCACTGCGCGATATTTTGCGCAGCAAGGATAAAGAACTCGCCGCCATGCGTGAGCGCGGGCGACTGACATCCTATTCTATCTGGTACGTGAGTTTCTACGCCCTCGAGCAAGGGGAAACGCGCTTCTCTCCGCAGGAATTCATCATCAGTAACGTGGGTCGCGATTTCCGACCGGTTGAAGTTCTTCCGTTGTCACCAGGCTTCGGCGAGTATCGCTTGAAGCAGCGCGAGGTACAGGCGGCGCTCCTTGTGTTCGATGGACAGCTCGACGTGAATCAACCGCTGACCGCTCAGGTGGAAGGCATCGCGTCCGTGACCGATTGGGGGCGCGTCGTGCAGAGTATTGAGCGCGAACGCGCGGCTGTTCGCTCACGCGCCGCTGCAGCGCAGAAAAAAGGCAGTTAGCCGCGTAAATCACGTTCCAATTGCACGCGTAACACATCCTCCACCGCACCAGCGTCGCCGTTCGCCAGCAACTGCAACGCGTACGACACCGCGTCTCTCTCGCGCGGCCACGCCAGGTATTTTTTCGCAGAGCTCGGCGTGCGCCAAACACTTTGGTCGTGTTCGGGTCCGACCGTTGCCGCTGCTGGAGCGACAATGGCCGCAAAGACCAATGCCAATTGCACCGTGTCGATTTTGTGTAGATAGAACGGATTCACCGCAATGCTGTACAATCGCTCAACCACGAGGCCCGTTTCTTCGAACACTTCGCGGACCGCTGCCTGCGCCGGTATCTCAGCATCCTCTATCCGCCCATGCACAATTTCCCACGCTCCGGTGCAGCGCGTTCCTTCCGCACGACGCAACGTCAGGATGCGCCATCGATCTCGTCGACCGAGCGGTGCCGAGGTCATGACCACAACATCGACGATGCCGGTGTCGATACGTGTGCTGCGCTGCAGCGTGCCGTTGAACGCAGTAGAAGCCATGAGGAATGCTATCGGCTCGCTTGCCCAGGTGCGAGCGGAGCGGCGAACTTGCAGCATGACTCTTTTTGCTGACTTTCGCACGCTGGCCGCTACTGCGGTGACGCACGGTGGCGTTGTTCCCGTATGGCGCGATTGCTTGCTCGATCAGTGCACACCGGTCGCGGCGTATGCGAAGTTGCGACGCGGTCCGTTTGCGTTTCTGCTTGAATCCGCACCCGCCGGTGGAGAGACGTGGGCACGCTATACCTACCTGGGCACCGAACCACGGGGTGCGTGGCGCCTGCGCGATGGCGTCGTCGAAGACTGGACGCCGACGATCGGCTGGCACGGCGCTCGCACCCCCGCCGACCCCATTCGGGACCTGCGCGACATTGTGCGCGACATGCGCCCCGTAGACGCGCCGGGACTCGGTCCGTTTTGGAGCGGCGCCGTCGGTTTTTTCGCATACGATGTTGTGCGCCATATCGAGCATCTTCCCAATGCACCGCGTCGTGTTCTCAACTACCCCGACGCAGTTTTTGTCTTCACGCGGGCGCTCGTGGTGATCGACAACTGGCGCGGGCAAGCGCGCGTCATCGTGTCCGTTCCCGTGCCGGCCAACGCAAACGACGAGACGCTTCGCGCGCTGCACGATGATGCCACACGTGCGCTTGACGACACCATCGCGCGACTACATGGACCCGACGTGTTGCAACCGCTCGCGCTCGATGCCAGCGCGGCACCGGCAGTCGGCACGTCGATGTTCGCGCGCGATGAGTACCTCAAAGCAGTCGCGCGCATCAAGGAATACATCCTCGCAGGTGATGTTTTCCAGACACTGCTCGCGCGCCGCATGGCGTTGCCGCTCGACTTCGATCCAACGTCGTTGTATCGCGCACTCCGCGCCCTCAATCCGTCGCCATACATGTATCACTTGGTACTCGACGGCCTGGAACTGGTCGGGAGCTCGCCCGAACTTTTGGTGCGCGTCGCTGACGGGCGTATTACGGTGCGGCCTATTGCTGGAACGCGTCCGCGTGGCAAGACGGCGGAACAAGACGACGCGATGGCGGCTGAATTGCTTGCCGATGAAAAGGAACGTGCCGAACATGTGATGCTGGTAGACCTGGGACGCAACGATGTGGGTCGCCTCGCACGCTACGGCTCCGTCAAAGTCACCGACCTCATGACCGTCGAACGATACTCCCACGTGTTTCACATCGTGAGTCAAGTGGAAGGTGATCTCGCCGACGGAAGCAGTGCGCTCGATGCGTTCCGCGCTGTCTTCCCGGCAGGCACCATGTCCGGTGCACCAAAAGTTCGCGCCATGGAAATCATTGATGAGCTCGAGCCCGAACGCCGAGGCGCCTACGCAGGCGCCATCGGGTTTATCGGAGCCGGCGACACCCGGATGGATCTGGCAATCACCATTCGGACGTGCGTGATCGCAGATGGCGTTGCGTCTGTACAGGCGGGTGGCGGTATCGTACACGATTCAAATCCCGAGTTGGAATGGGAGGAATCCGAAACGAAAGCGCGCGCACTGCTCACCGCGATTGGTCGCGTGCGCGCGGCGGATGCTCAGCGCCACCGCAGCGCACACACTGCGTCCACGTCAGTTTAAGCAATGCCGCTCGTGCTCGCCTCCAGCGCTGGTGATCGTCGCTTCCATCTTGTGGATGCAACGATTCATACAGTTGGACGAGAGTTGACATGCGAGATTCCCATTCTCGACCACATCGTCTCGCGCCGACACGCAGAATTGCAAACGACAACAACTGGTTTGCGCGTTGTCGATCTCGGCTCACGCAATGGAACGTGGCTGAACGGTCGACGTATTACAGCCGGCGTTGCGGTCCTCGGTGATACGTTGGCGTTTGGGTCCATCGCCTTCACGCTGTTTGACGAAGCAGATTTGCCGCGACATGTGGTGCCAACCCCAGCGGCGCTCGACGACGATTCGTCGGTACAGCACGAACGCCCCGTTCCCTCGCGCGAACAGGCGGTTGCAGATATCGCTGGGCATCGCCTTGGACGCCTCGTCACTATCGCGCAGCAGCTGGGTGGTCTCGACAGCGTGGACGCGTTGCTCGGCGCCATTGTCGACAGTCTGTTCGCCACCTTCGATGCAGATCGCATTGCCGTGTTGCTTGTTGGACCAAGCGGCGAACTCGAAACCCGCGTGACGCGCGATCAACGCGGCGATGAAGTGACACGTGCGGTTCCTCGCGCGATCGCGAATGGAGTCGCACATCGACAAGTCGCACTGCTCACGCACGATGCTCGTGCCGATTCACGCACGATGGGCGCCTCCGTCGTCCAGCAGGCCGTGCGTTCTGCTATGGCCGCACCCATGCTCGGCGAAGGGCGCGTCACGCTCGGCCTCTTGTACGTCGACAACTTGCGGGATGCGCACGCATTCACCGACGAAGATCTTGGGTTGCTCGTAGCATTCGCCGGCATCGCCGCCGCCGCTGTTGAACGTGAAGTTGCGGCCGAACGACTCCGCGATGCGGCGCGCGTTCGTGAAAATTTTGAACGCTATTTTACGCCACAATTAGCCGAACGCATTTCCGCGACTGCCGGCGCCGTTGCGCCGGGCGGCGAACGACGACACGTTGTCGTCCTCTTCAGCGACATCCGCGGATTTACCGCAATCGCCGAGTCGTTGCCAGCGATGCAGATGGCGGCGCAACTCAATGAGTATTTCGGCGTGATGGTTGATTGCGTATTTCGACACAACGGTGCGCTTGACAAGTTTATTGGTGACGCGCTGCTCGCATATTGGGGCGCACCGGAAGCGAACGTGGACGACGCAGATCGTGCTGTTGCAGCCGCGCGCGATATGCAACGCGAGTTGGCGACGCTCAACGCACGATGGCTCGCGCAGGGTCGACCAACACTCGACATTGGCATTGGTATTCACTGCGGCGATGCATTTGTCGGCAACATTGGTTCGCCGAGGCGCCTTGAATACACGCTGATTGGCGACACCGTAAACCTGGCCGATCGGTTGTGCGCGCTCGCGCAGCCAGGCGACGTCTTGGTGAGTAGCGCGGTGCGCGATTCGCTCACCGTTGTCCACGCGCTACGCGCGCGTCCCGAACTCATTCCTGTGCGCCACGCCGGTGCGCCCGAGCCGGTCTGGTCGCTGGAACCAATCGCATGAGCGACCGCGTCAACATTCCGGGTGTGCAAATGCGCGAAGTCGGAGACAGTGACGTGACGGCATTTGCAATCGTGGTCGACGCGTTGGCTGATATTGTCGCGCAACACGACACACTGTACGACTGGGCGGCGGGATTGCCACAGCCCCGCGCGTTGCGTGGTCGAGCACCCGTTTATGTCGCGGCACTGCCCAATACGCAAGACATCATCGTCGTGCGTCATGGATGGCACGGTGGCCTGTTGGCGCCCGTGACCGGTGATCGTTTTCGATTG
>JAYTTR010000056.1:0-11388 GCA_043744935.1 Gemmatimonadaceae bacterium | reverse complement strand
ACCACCGCGATCAGATACGCTCCAGCTGTTTTCGATAGACCACGCATCCAACAAATCAGCGACGGCTCGCACGCTCCCGCAACGAGGCTAACTGCGTTGGCGTTGCTTCGCCGATGAGAAATTCGCCGCTTTCTCGGGCTGGCCACGCAAGCAATCCCTGCGCGCCGTCAACCGCACCCAATGGATGGCCCCCGGCAAACACGCGTCGCACTTCGGAGGGTCGGAAGAGTACTTGTTCCGACACCACGTACTGCAGCACGAGTTGATCGCGCCAGCGATACGCGAGCACGGCGGCGGGCTCTCCGCGCAAATCTGTCGTCCACGCGGCCAGGAGACGGAGTTGCGTTGACGTGAGCGGCTCGACCGGGAACGGCAGCGCGGCACGAACCGATGCGAGATCGCGGGCGCGTCCAGGCAAATCGGTAGACGTCACCCGACGGTAGTCAACGAGCACCGCCGAAAAGACATCCACCGACGGGAGTGACACCATCGTGGTGGGTGGTGATTCGGCGGCACCGACGTTCGTGTCGCGACGCAACATCAAGACACTCGCGACGACCACGCACGCCGTCAGCGCGAACGCCGTGACACGCGCGCGCCGCGAACGCAATGCACTTCGCAATCGCGACGGTTGGGCTGACACGTTGACGACTTGTGGGGCCGCCGCGATCAACGCAATTACACGCTCGCGCAACGCCGTGGACGCACGCACAACCGGCTCACGTTCCAGCGCATCTCGCAAGGCGGTTTGCGCGCCTAATTCACGACGACAGCGCGTGCAGCCCAACAGGTGTGCGTCAATCTGCGAGGCAGTTTCCGATGGCAACTCTCCGTCGGAATACGCACCTAACAGTGTGGCCAGGAGCTGATGGCGTGCTTCGCGCGACGCGTGTTCGGTCGTGAGGTCGCGCGCATCCAGTCCGGTCGAGGATCGCCCGTCGCGCGTCATGTCCGCTTCCGATGAACAGCGCGCGCTTTGGTATGCTGATCAATCGCCACGTGGACACCCAACGGCCACGTAGCGCGACTTTCGACGATCGCGCCCGCCAGCAATCGACGCCCACGCGAAATACGACTCATCACGGTGCCAATCGGCACGTGCGTGATCTCGGCAATCTCGTGATACTTGAAACCATCGATGTCATGAAGTTCGACCGCCGTGGCGAAATCTTCCGGAATGCTGGACAACGCGTCGCGCAATTGTTCGCGATCCATGCGCGCGACGACTTCGGTGAAGACGAAATCAGTTTCCGTTCCAACCATCGTTTCGTGTGCGTCTTCAAGTCGCGTGATCGAGACCAGCTGGCGACGCCTCCCTTCCTTTTCGAAGGCGTCGCTGAGCACTGTGCGCAGAATGCGATAGAGCCAAGCGCGAACACGTGATTCATCGCGCAATTCGTCAAACGCACTCCACGCACGCATGCAGGCGTCCTGCACAGCATCTTCCGCATCGCCATGGCCCTCGGTCCGCCGCTGAGCAAAACCCAGCAACCGATCGAGGTGCGGCAGGACAAGCGTGTGAAAGCGCGCTTGTCGATCTGCGAGCAGGGCGTCGGACGGCGTTGCCATCAGGATCCGTGCACGACTGTTCGCGCGTCGAGCACGCCGTATTACGGCGTGCCGAGCGTGCCTCTTACTTCGCCGCCGGGGTTGGCGGCCGTGTGAATGTTCACGTAGGCGTTGCCGTTGCGCATCAGCACGAAGAGCGAATCGAGCGAGACGCCCGCGTTGCGGATATTCGTTGCCGAGAACGTGCCGGTAAGTACACCGTTCGTGTTGGTCTGCGGCGTCGTGAGCAAGTCGACAATCACAGCGGCAGCAGCGGTTGAATTGGCCGGCGCGTGGATGTGCAGCCCCGTTGGTGCGCTCGTGAGGCCTTGGAATGCTACGGTATAAGCAACAGTCGACCCAGACACCGTAAACACCGCGCTGCCATTGCCGGTCGTGGTGTTGGGTGTCGGACGCTCGTTCGCGCCGTTGATCGTTGGGGCAAAGAAGGCCGTGGGCGCAACAATGATCTCACCCGTCATACCCGAATGCAGCGTGCACATGTAGGCGAAAGTGCCTGCAGTCGGAAACGTGCGCGTCACGAGGACGCTGACGGAATTCGGGATGTTGGTTGGTGCACCTGCGGTCGAAAACGTCACGTTATGCGTCAGTGTCGATATATCCCACGTAACGTTGGCGCCAACGCCGACTGTGGTGCTGGCCGGCGTGAAAAGGCGACCTGTCGTAGCCGCAATGGTCGCAGTCGCCGGACTTGGCGCCGGGGCCGTTACGGCGACGGTTGCGGTGCCCGTCGACGTCACACCGTCCTTTGTCAGCGACGTCGTGATGACCGTTGAACCGGGGGCGATACCCGTTACCACACCAGCGGCGCTGACGATGCCCGCCGTCGGCGTTGCCGATGCATAGGTGAAACCGGTCGTTCCAAGAATCGCCACGCCCTTTGCGTCACGTGCCGTCGCCGTGAGTGCCGTAGTGCCACCGATGGACACGGACGGAGCGGTCGACGTGAGCGCGAGCGTCACGAACGTCTGCGCGACAATGAAACTCACGCTCGCCGTCGCGGAGCCGCTGGTTGCAGTGATTGTGGCCGAGCCGTTGCCTGTTGACGTGGCCGTAGCGCTCGTACCCGAACCCGCCACACTCAGCACCGCTGCATTGCTCGACGTAAACGTGACGGTCGGAGTGGCAAGCACTGTTCCGCCCGCATCCTTTACAACCGCCGTGATGGCGCGCGTCTCACCAATCGAGACTAACGAGCCCGTGGTCGCGGGTGTCAGCGTGATGCTCGCGGCAACGGCGGGTGTCGTGGTACCCGAATCCTTGCTACTGCACGCCGTAACCACTACGGCGACAAGGGCGAAAACGGCACTGCTCACAGCTCGGCGCATACGTGCTCCAATTGGTTGGTTGTCTTGGTGTGCGGGGGCAACGATTGCAAGGACGGCAGCAAAGACGATTTCATTCCCACCTCGGGGAAGATCGGGCATCGGCAAAGGGTGCGGCTTGCCATCGCTACGCTTTCGAATGTAGCCTCCCCCATGAACCTTGCCATCTCTGTCCCTCCGCGGAGCGCTTGCCTCGCTCTCTGCGCCACGCTCGCGCTCGGCTACCACCGCGCGATCGATGCCCAATCGCTGGACGCCGTTGGCGTGCCAAAAGCACTGGCCACATACCGCACCGCGCATGTGCGTGATGTGCGATATGATCTGCAGCTTGATGTCACACGCCGCGACACGGCAATCGGGCGCGTTGTGGTTGCGTTCAGGCAACGGCAACCGGGTGACGTGATTTTGGATTTTCGTGGACTCGCCGTCACGCGAGTCCGGGCAAATGGCGTGGATATAGATGTAAAGGCCAACAACTTGTGGAACGGCGCGCACATACGTGTACCAGCACCGCGACTCCGTCCCGATGACAACCGAATCGAGGTCGCGTTTGCATCGCCAATCGCCCCTGCCGGCGCCAGCATCATCCGCGCGCATGATGCGACGGATGGCAACGATTATTTGTACACGCTGCTCGTGCCCTCTGACGCAAACCTGCTCTTTCCCTGCTTCGACCAACCCGATCTAAAAGCCCGCGTCACGCTATCCCTCACCACTCCGCGAACCTGGCGCGCGCTTGGCAACGGTGCTCTGTTACGCGTGGACAGCGCGACTAACACTCGCACACATCTGTTCGGCGAAACACAGCGCATTAGCACCTACCTGATCGCGTTTGCTGCAGGCCCGTGGAGCACGGTGACCCAAACGTTTGCGCTCGCCTCCGGCACGCCCACCGTGCCAATCACACTTTGGTCGCGCCGCTCCCGCGCAGGTGAGGTAGAAGCCGACACGTTGCTCGCGATGAACGCGCGCGCGCTCGTTTGGCTCGGCGATTGGTTTGGTGTGACCTATCCGTTTGGGAAGTTTGAATTTCTCTTGGCTCCTGCGTTTCCATTTGGCGGGATGGAACATCCAGGGGCGATTTTTTACAACGAAGAGAGTTTCATTTATCGCGAACGGCCCACGGTGTCACAATTGCTTGGTCGTCAAGCCACTGCGTTTCACGAAGTCGCGCATCAATGGTTCGGCGATTACGTCACGATGCGATGGTTTGATGACCTGTGGTTGAAAGAAGGATTCGCGACGTACATGGCGGCGAAAATGCAAGCGTCGCTGGAGCCGAAATCCAATGCGTGGAAAACATTTTATATGCGCAACAAACCGGTGGCGTACGCAACCGATGCAACCAAGGGCACAACGCCTGTGTGGCAAGCACTCGCAAACTTGGATCAAGCCAAAAGCAACTACGGTCCAATTGTCTACAACAAAGCGCCAGGCGTGTTGCGACAGTTGGAGTATTTGGTTGGCGAACGAGCGTTTCAAACAGGCATTCGAGCATTCCTTCGCGCACATGCCTACGCCAATGCAACGTGGCAGGATTTGTTGCACGCCGTTGGCCAGGCGAGCGGCCGCGACCTTACGTCGTGGGGCACGCAGTGGATTTTGCGTCCCGGTATGCCGGTAGTCGAACAACAACTCAGCGTCCGCAACGGACGCATCTCGCGACTCGTCCTCGCACAACATCCCGCGCAGCGCAGCATATCCGGAGTCGGCGCGTGGCCGCTCAAGATGCAAGTATTGTTGTATTACACTGACGGTCGACCGTCGGTGCGCTTGCCGGTGGAATTCAGCACTGACACGGTTGTTGTCACCGCCGCAGCGGGCAAAGCGGCACCTGCCTTTGTGTTTGCCAACGACGGCGACTACGGATACGCGCTCGTGCTTCCCGACAGCGCGAGTGTGCGCTGGCTCGAAGCACATATCGGTGAAGTACACGATGATTTTCAGCGCGCGATGTTGTGGGGTGCGCTGTGGGATCTCGTACGCGATGCGCGCATTGCCCCCGAACGCTTTGCGGCCGTTGCCTTGCGCGAGCTGCCCAACGAACGGGACGAACAACTGTCGGGCAGTATTGTTGGGCGTCTCTCGACCGTGTTGACGCGTTATGCCGCGGCGTCGGTGCGCGATTCCTTGTTGCCGAGTGTGGAGCGCGTGTTGTTGGCCGGTGCGACGGACAGCGTGCGTCCGTATGGTCAACGCAAATCGCAGTTGGATGCGGTGATCGGGCTCGCGCGTACAGATGGTGCGCTGCGCCAACTGGATGCGTGGTTGGATAGCACCACCGCGGCGGGCTTGCCATTACGCGCACCCTCGCGCTGGTCGATTGTGACGCGTTTGATCTCGCGCGGTGCGGCATCGGCCGATGCGCGGTTGGTGGCGGAAACGCGGCGAGATTCAACATCGGAAGGAAAGCGTCTCGCCTTTGTTGCTGGTGCCGCACGACCCACGCGCGATGCCAAGCAGGTGTACTTCACGCGCTGGTTCGCGGACCGGGAATTGAACGAAGAGTGGGTGACATCGAGCTTGCGTGCCTTCAATGATCCCGAGCACGCGGAGCTGACGCGTGAATTTTTAGTATCGTCGTTGGACACGTTGCCGTGGATTCAGCGCAACCGTCGCATTTTCTTTCTCGGCAGTTGGCTAAGTGCGGCGATTGGTGGACAAACGAGTGGGCAAGCGTTGCAGGACATTGATCGCTGGATGGCGGCGCATCGTGATCTCGCACCGGATCTCGCGCAAAAGATCTTGCAGACGCGCGATGAGCTGGAACGGACCGTGGCGATCCATCGCGCATTCGGCGCGCGCGCCATGTAACAACGCGGCAGGGTGCGTGCCCTTTGGCGTTTCGCGAGCAGCAAATGCGCCGACTGTCCCACTCTGTCGCGCGGCGCAACACGTCAAGCCTTTCCGTCCCTGCGCGGATCAGTGACGGGAACTAGACGATGGCTGTTCTCCTCGTAGCTTGTACCGTTACTTTCCGAGACACCGATGTTACAGACCCGCGTCGTTCCACGGTCGCGGGTGGCTACACACTGCGGCGAATCAAACCGATTCTCGCAGCACTCCGCTTCCCTCCTTTCGGAGACCCTTCATGGGCAGGCTTTTCAAGTTTGTTGCCACTGCCGCTATCGTCGCTTTGCTGCCGCTTCGTGCGGACGCGCAGACCCGGGAAATTACCGGGAAGGTGACGCAGGCTGGTTCAGGTTCGCCAATTCTCGAGGTGACCGTCAACATTGTCGGACAACAGGTCGGCGTCCGCACAAATGAAAAAGGCGAATACCGCATTCGTGTTCCGAGTGGCGATGTCACGATCATGGCCCGTCAACTCGGTTTCAAGCGTCAAACGGTTCGTTTGGCCCCAACGGTGAATACAGCCGACTTCGTCCTCGAGCGCGACGTTTTGCAGCTTGAGGGAGTGACGGTGACCGGTGCCGCAACGACGATCGACCGAAAGTCTGCCGCCACGGCGGTTGCCACTGTAAACACGGCCGAGCTCAACCGTGTACCGGCCCGTTCGATTGAAGGCAATTTGGCCGGTAAGGTTGCCGGTGCCCGCATGTTTGAAAACAGCGGAGCACCCGGTGGTGGTTCGCAGATTCAAATTCGTGGCGCTACGTCGGTACTTGGCCAAGGCGATCCGCTGTACGTCGTGGACGGCATCATCGTCTCGAACGCCTCTGTTTCTTCAGGCTTGGCGTCCATTTCGCGGGCCTCGGGATCAACGGCGTCCAGCCAAGACCAAGTGGTCAATCGTTTGGCCGACCTAAATCCGAATGATGTCGAGAACATTGAAGTTCTCAAGTCGGCGGCCGCAACGGCGATATATGGATCGCGTGCGACCAACGGTGTTGTCGTCATCACGACGAAGCGCGGTAAGCAGGGACGTGCGACGTGGAATATCACGCAACGGGCCGGCACGCAGTCGCTGCTTCGCTCGCTCAGCTCACGTCGCAACAATACGATCACCGATATCTACGATCCAGCAAATAATGTGAATTTCACGGGTGGCCCGATCGGACTGGCGGCAGCGCAAAAGGCGTGCGCGCCTGCATGCCCGTTTTACGACTGGCAAGGTCAGTTGTATGGCCGCACCGATCCGTCGTGGGAAACGTTGTTGTCGGCTTCTGGTGGTGTGAACAACACGCGTTTTTTCGCGTCGTTGAGCGATCGCCAGGAGAGCGGCATTGCGATCAACACCGGCGCACGGCGTACGGGTGGTCGCATCAATATTGATCAGACGCTCGGCAGCAAGTTGACGGCCAGTCTTGGTCTTGACGTGACGCACAACGGCTTCAAGCGCGGTATTGGTGGTAACGACAACTCCGGTACGAGCCCGATTTATACGTTCGGATACTCACCAGCGGTGATCGATCTCCGAGCCAAGGATGCGTCAGGACATTATGTCTCGATGCCGTTCAACGGTGGCGGATCCGGCACGTCCAATCCGTTTGAAGTATTCAACAACATTGAGAACAACGAGGATGTGTGGCGCCAGTCGGGCAACATTCGCGTTGGTTACGCGTTGTTGAGCTCAGCCAAGAATACCATACAACTCTCGTATCTCGTCGGTATGGATCGATTCCAGCAGTCGGCCAATCAATACTCGCCGAACTTCCTGCAATACGAACCAGCAGACGGATTTCTGGGAACGGCGCAGCAAAACAGCGTTGACAGTTATCAGTTCAATCAGGGCGTCAATGCTGTGCATACATGGTCACCAAGCACGCGTTTCCTGACGTCGGCCACTACTTCTGCTGGTACGTCGTACGAAACGCAGCGCGTGAACACGTACCGCCTGCGCGGCCGCGGATTGCTGCCAACGCGCAAAGTTCCGACGGGCGCGCAGGATATTTTGATTTCGAACGACATCGTCGAGTTTCGTGATCAGTCGTACTATGTGAACGAACAGTTGTTGATGCTCGACGACCATCTCGCGCTGAATGCGGGCGTGCGCAATGACCGTTCCAGCGCCGACGGTGACCGCGCGAAGTTCTACCAGTATCCGAAGTTCTCGGCGTCCTACCGTTTGACAAAACCCCTCACGAGCAAGATTGACGAGTTCAAGTTTCGTGCAGCCTACGGCAAGTCGGGGAATCGTCCGCGTTATGGCGATCGCGACATTTTGTATGCCGACGGCGGGTTGATTGGCGGCAACGGTTCGCTGGTCTCGAATGCACTGCTTGGCAACACCGGTATCAAGCCGGAAATCATGAACGAGCTGGAGTTCGGCTTTGACGCCTCGTTCTTTGGTTCGCGCATCGGCCTCGAAGCTACGCGCTACCAGCGTAAGATCACCGATTTGCTGCTTACATTCCCGCTGCCGCCATCGTCCGGCTTAGGCAATCAGATCATCAACGGTGGCCAGTTGTCGGTGCTCGGTTCCGAAGGTGTGTTGTCCATGATACCGATCCGCTCGCGCAACTTTGAGTGGACGTCGCGCATCATCTACAACACCAACATCCAACGGACGGACAACATTCCGGTGCCGTCGTTTGCCGTGCCGGGCAGCTTCGGCGCGACGTACGGTCGTAACCGTATCGCCACCAACACGCGTTCGACCTACATCTGGGCAAACGCGCCACTCGGCCTCAACGGCGCCGTGCGTGATACCATCGTGGCCGATGCAAACCCAGTGCACACCACGACGTTCAATAACGACTTCACGTACAAGAAACTCACGTTGTCGTTCCTGGCGGATTGGCGTAATGGCGGCTACGTCGCCGACATGACGAATAATCTGTACGACGAAGGCGGCCAATCGCGCGATTACGTATCGGCCGGCGCCAAGCGTTACGACACATTCAGCAAAAACGATAGTCGTCCGTACGTTCAGGCTGGCACGTACGTGAAACTGCGTGAAGTGACCCTGAATTATCAGGCGCCAGATTCATGGGCAACGAAAATTCCGGGCGCGCACAGCCTGCGTTTCAACTTGAGCGGCCGCAACCTCGCGCTGTTCTCGAAGTACTGGGGCTTCGATCCGGAATTCAGCAACTTCGGCAACTCGAACTTCAATCGCTTCATCGACCTCGCGCCGTTCCCGTCGAGCCGTCAGTTCTTCTTCAGCGTCGACATCGGGTTCTAATCCCATGACGACGACTTCTCCGATTTCTCGCAGCATCGCGATGAGGACTTCCTTGAACACGCTTCGAAACGCCGGTGCGTTGCTCGCGTCGATGGGCGTCTTGGCGGCGTGTAACGCTGACCAGCTCGCCATCACCAACCCCAACACGCCCACCGTTGCTGCAGCATCCGCGGATCAGCAGGCCTTGCAGCTTCAAGCAACGGGCTTGCTCCGCCAACTGCGTAACGGTCGTGCAGCCTACATCGCGTCGACTGGTCGGTTCGGTCGCGAGTTGTACATCTATACGCCGCAGGAGGGACGCAACACCTCGAACTATCTGATTGGTGTTGCTGGTCAAAACAAACTCGATCCTACCGGATTTGCGGTGGAAAACTGGGGCACGCAGTACGGTAATCTGCGCGACATTTTCAACTTCAAGAACACCGTCTCCGCCTCAGCGGCGCTCAGCGCAGAACAGAAGAGCGCGGGTCTTGGTTTTGCGAAGACACTGGAAGGGTTAGAACTGCTGTATGTGATTTCCACGCGCGACACGCTTGGTGCCGTGGTTGAGATCAAGCAGAACGCATCGGATCTCGCGGCGTTTGTGTCGCGGGATTCGGTGTACAAGTACATCCTGGCCACGCTGGATGATGGCGCGGCCAATCTCACGGCCGGTGGCGCCGCTTTTCCGATTGCGTTGCACTCGGGATTCGCAGGTTTCAACACGCCATCAACGTTCCGCACGTTTAATCGCGCCATTGCCGCTCGTGCGGCGGCGTACTACGCAACGGCCGGTGGCGGGGCTGCGGCATGGCAGCGTGCGCTGACTGCGCTGTCCGCGTCATTCCTCAACACGGCCGCAACATCGCGAGCCGCGTTTGATGTGGGACCGTCGCATCCGTTTGCGGCGGCGCCCGACGTAAACAACCCGCTGAACGTGGTCACGAACACGGATCTGTATGCGCACCCTTCATTTACGACAGATGCGCAGCTGAAGGCGAACGGCTTGCCGGATGATCGCTACACGACAAAGATTGGCACCCGTCCGACGCGATTGGCGCCAAACGCCTTGGGCATCGCGTCTTCGATTGGTTTCAACCTGTACCCAACGATCTCGAACAACATTCCCATCATCCGCAATGAAGAGTTGTTGCTGCTTCGCGCGGAAGCGTTGTTGGCAACAGGCGACAAAGCGGGTGCTGTGGTGATTATCAATCAGGTTCGCACGAACTCGGGCGGACTCGCGGCGTCGACCGTGACCGCCGCATCCGACGATGCAACAGTCCTCACGGCGTTGCTGTACGAGAAGCGCTACTCAACCATGCTGGAAGGGTTGCGTTGGATTGACATGCGTCGCTATGGTCGCCTCAGCTCGTTGCCGCTCGATATTTCCACGGGCACCAACGCACACTTTGTGGCCAAGGTACAACCCATTCCGCAGGCAGAATGCCTGGTGCGAGCGGGTAAGACGGGCGCGTTGGCCGGCCCAGGCTGCTAGTGGTACGGATTAGGGACTAGGGATTCGAAAAAGCCCCCGCGAGCAGTTGCTCGCGGGGGCTTTTTTATTCCGATGCCTAACCCCCAATCCCTGATCCCTATTTCAGTATCCTTCCCTCGTCCACACCGCGATTAACCCGCAGCGCCGATCGTTTCCGCCAAACTGCGGTGGCACTGTTGCAGGTCCGCTGTACACTTCAATCCCCGCGATCTGCTTAGGCGACGGTAGTAAGTCGAGATTGAATTTTCCCGGAAGCACGATGCCGTCGAGCACCACTTGCATCGGACAGCCTCCCTGCAGCACATCACCCTCGCGACGCGAGATCGCAACCATATCACCGAAGGCCTGACTCGTATTGCGGAGTAATTCGATGCCGCGAATGTTGCGAAGGAAATCCGCGACTTGGGGCGAGCCGCGCCGCTCAAGATCCTCTTGTGTAATGAATTGGCCAACACCCTGACGACGCCGTCCCTCAAACTCCGCCATGCGCAGCGAAACACGACGCGCCTGCACCTTCACGGTGTCGAGCAGATTGTTTGATCGCAGCAGTGCATATGACAAACGCACCGTGTCCTCTGCCGGCACCTGGATAATGCCCGACGTCGGCGCATAGCCAATGCGGCGCGCCACCAGCAGATATTGTCCGGGCGGCACCTGCAGCATGCGGAAACGTCCATTGAGCGATGTCACGACGTGCGCACCAACACCCACTACGGAAATATCCGCCGATTCAAGCGGGCGCAGCAGTGTGTCCGTGACCACGCCATCAATGACGCCGTACGCGCTGGGCGGGCGCACCGCTTCGGCCGCCGCGCGCTCTTTGATACCTGTCGTACGTTGCGCGGAGGCAGAAGACGTGGCGCTTGTCGCGATCAACGCGGCGACGAACGATAATTTTGCAACGGGCAGTGTGTGAGTTCGCATTCTGTAAA
>JAYTTR010000055.1:0-2909 GCA_043744935.1 Gemmatimonadaceae bacterium | reverse complement strand
ACCGCAAATCGACAATCTCGAATCGCGCGATGATCGCCTGCTCATTCCGGGCGTCGGATTTTCCATCGAACCGGGTATTTATTTACCAGGTGAATTGGGTGTGCGGAGCGAAGTGAACGCGTACGTCGGTGAGGACGCGCTGTTGGTGACGCCGGCCACGCCGCAGCGCGATTTGATTGTGGTGTGACGGTGCGATCACTGTTGGTCTGCATCGCGACGTTTTGTGCGATCGCCTGTGGCGATTCAGGCGCGGTTGTGTCGCGCTCGAGCCATGGCGTCATCGAACAGGGGCGCAAGGCAGCGTTCATGGACACCGCGCTGTTGTCGTTGTCGCGCGCGGCTGGTGGCGTTGATGGCACCACGTACACGGTCGCATCGGCACTTGGCGTTACTGCCGGTGCGATTGTGGGCCGCCTCACCGGTGGCGGTCGTGCGACCGCCGAACGTACCATCGAACCAACACACGATCTGACGGCCTGTAAACCATTTGTCGAAACTGTGCTGCCAACGCGCGCGGATGGTGTCGGCAATGCGGTGGTGTGGTTGGTCGGCGTGCAAACGGGCCCAGCGGACATCGCACCGCGTCGTATCACGCTGAAACTTGGCGGGTGCAGGCTCCAGCCGCGCGTGCAGCGCGTGGCCGCTGGTGGTACGGTGCTCGTAACTTCGCTTGACGTGATGACCTCGCGTTTGCGCTTCAGCGATGCGGGCCGCGTGAACTCGTTGCGCGAAACGGTGCGATTCAATGATGCCGGCCAGGTCGTGCCGACATCATTGGTCGCCGCAAAGCCTGGATTGGTTGAAGTGCGCGACGATTTGCATCCGTGGGTACACGCGTGGTTGGCGGTGACGCCGCACCCGTTCGTCGCCGTCACAACCGACGATGGTCAGTTTCGTTTTGATGGTGTGCCACCGGGTACGTACATGCTCGTGGCGTGGAGCGAATTACTTGGCGCACAATCACGAGCGGTGCGCAGTACGAGTGGAAGCGAAACGCGCGTAGACCTGAAGTTCGAGTAGCGGTCGTCGCGAGACTCGGCGTCTACGCGTCCGCGCGCATCACTGACAGTGTTGGCACTTGTCCATTGTAAAGTCGCGCATAGAGTCCGCCATCGCGGGCCACCAATTCTTCGTGGCGACCGGTTTCAACGATTGCGCCGTTATCCATCACCACGACGCGATCCGCACGACGTACTGTGCTCAGTCGATGCGCGATGATCAGCGTGGTGCGACCCTGGAGCAGTTGCTCGAGCGCCGCTTCAACCAGCTGCTCGCTTTCGGTATCGAGACTCGAGGTTGCTTCATCAAGCACGACAATCGCCGGATCACGCAGAAACACGCGCGCAATCGCGATACGCTGACGTTGACCTCCAGACAGTTTGACACCGCGCTCACCGACACGAGTCTGCCATTGCTCCGGCAGCCGTTCGATAAATTCCCACGCGTGCGCTGCGCGCGCGGCGTGAAGAATTTCGTCGTCGGTGGCGTCGGGCCGAGCGTATGCGATGTTGTCGCGAATCGTACCGCTGAAGAGGACGGGTTCTTGCGGTACAATGCCAATCGCACCGCGCAATGTCGCCAGTGACAGAGCGCGCACATCAACGCCGTCCAGCGTGATGCGTCCGTCGCTGACGTCCCAAAATCTCGGCAACAAACTTGAGAGCGTCGTTTTTCCAGCGCCCGAGCGTCCAACGAGTGCGACGACCTCGCCCGGGGCGATGACGAGCGTGACGTCACGGATCACTAACGGGAGGTCGGCCGTGTAGGCGAAGCTCACTTGCTCGAACGACACCGCCCCACGCACGGCCTGCACCAGTTGCACGGGGTGCACCGGTTCACGCACCGTTGCAACGGAGTCGAGGAGTTCGAAGACGCGAGTCGCCGCGCCAATCGCCTCCTGAAAACTTCCAAACAGTGTGGCCAATGAACCAATCGCTGCAGCAACGGTCAGCGAATAGAACAAAAACGACACGAGCGCGCCCGCTGTCAGTCGACCCGCGAGCACTTGCGCACCGCCTTGCCACAACACCGCAACAACAGCGGCGAACGCGACAAATCCGACGATACCGAAAAACGAGGCACGCAATCGTGCGCGCTTGATGGCCGCGTCCACCATCGATTCCAGCAATCCGCTGAAACGCGCCGTTTCCTCGGCTTCACGCGTGAAGCTTTGCACGGTTCGTATCGCGCCGAACGCTTCGTCCGCCGTGCCCATCGCCTCCGCCACTTTGTCCTGCACGCCGGTGCTCGCTTTGCGCAGCGCGCGTCCAAAAACGATGGCGGCACCCACCACCAGCGGAACAACGGCCAACGTCGTCAACGTGAGCCCTGGATTGGTGACCGACAACATCACCACGCCACCAATGAGAAACAGCGTCTGTCGCGAAAGCTCCGACACCCACGTGCTGAGCAACGATTGCAGCAGTCCCAGATCCGACGACAGGCGACTCGTTAATTCACCCGTGCGACGCTCCGTAAAAAACGCCGGCGACAATCGGATGAGATGGGCAAACGTATTTTGCCGCAACTGCGCCACGACCCGCTCGGTCGTCGCACTGAGCAAATACACCTGCGTGAAGTTCATCAGCGCTTGCACGCCGAAAATGCCAAGCAACATGAGCGCAATACGATCCAGCGCGCGGCGATCTTTGAATACAAAAGCCGCGTCGAGCAGATATTGCAGCACGCGCGGAAACACCAAGCCAGCGCACGCCGCAATCACCAGGCAGACGAAGGCAACGGCAAGCCGGGCGCGATACGGTGCCAGCAGCGGCATGAGTCGCGCCAACGGTCGAGGCGACGCAAACCGTTTGCGCGGCGGTGGCGCGAGCGTCGCACTCCCTCCTCGTTCACTCACCGAGCCAGGGCGCGATCAATGGCCATCGCGAGAAACAACAGCGCGAGATACA
>JAYTTR010000054.1:0-11464 GCA_043744935.1 Gemmatimonadaceae bacterium | reverse complement strand
TCGAAGCAGGAAAGAAAGCGTTTGTGGTGAATCGCGTCGGCGATTTCGGCTTTCTGGCTGCAATGTTTTTGACGTGGGCAACGGTACAAAAATTGGATTTTGTCGGCGCCCACGCAGCACTCGCCTCACTTTCAGGCACGCCGGCAGTACTCGCGATTGCGTTGTTGCTCTTTCTTGGGTGCGCTGGAAAGAGTGCGCAGTTGCCGTTGTATATATGGTTGCCCGACGCGATGGCCGGACCAACGCCAGTGTCGGCGTTAATACACGCCGCAACAATGGTGACAGCTGGTGTGTACCTCGTTGCGCGCGCTTCTCCCATTTTTTCAGGAGCCCCGGAAGCCTCGCTGATTGTTGCATCGGTCGGCGCACTGACAGCGCTCTTTGCGGCGACCATTGCGCTGCGACAGTGGGATATCAAGAAGGTGCTTGCATACTCCACGATCTCGCAGCTCGGCTACATGTTCATGGCCGTGGGAAGTGGCGCGTATACAGCGGGCGTATTTCACCTTGTCACGCACGCATTCTTCAAAGCGTTGCTGTTCCTCGGTGCCGGTTCCGTGATCCACGTGCTCCACGCCGCGTATCACCAATCGCAGCGGCATGAAGACGCGCAGGATTTGCGCAACATGGGTGGTCTCGCGCGCTTCATGCCACTGACCGCAATTGCCATGGTCATCGCAACGTTGGCCATCGCTGGCGTGCCTCCGTTATCCGGTTTCTTTTCGAAGGACGAAATTCTCTCATCAATTTTCGCCCGCGCGCACGATTCGCCGCTCGCGAACGCGTCGATGCTTGGGGTGCCCGGAAGCAGCGTGCTTTACGCCGTCTATGGCATTGGCCTCGTGACGGCCCTGTTGACTGCGGTATACATGACGCGCTTGCTGATGCTCACGTTCTTTGGCACGAATCGTACGGGAGAGGCCGAACGCGCCACGTTACATGAAGCACCCGCGATCATGACTGTGCCTGTGCTGTTCCTCGGCGTTCTTGCGTTGGTCGGCGGTTGGCTCAATCTGCCGACACTGTTGCCGATAGGTCCCACCGGTTTTCTAGCGCATTGGCTTGATCCGGTTACCGGCGCCAGTGCAATACGACTTGCCGGTCACAGTGAACCGACACGCGGCACAGAGATTGGGTTGATCGTCGTTGCCATCACGACGGCACTGCTGGGCATCGCCGTTGCACTCGTCCGCTACCGAAAACCGCTGAGTGACAAGGCACATGCGCCTTCGGACACGGGCGTAGCCGCCGTACTGGCGCAGGCCTATGGTATCGACGCGGCGGTAGACGCCGTTGTGCGACGTCCGGTGAATCGGTTTGCCGACACAGTACTGGCGCGCGGGCTTGATGTTGGCATCGACCGGGCATTCAACGCAACCGGATCATTTTTTTCGCGCATGGCGCAGTTGTCAGGTGCGCGGTTGCAGGACGGCGACGTTGGCAAGTATGCGTGGTTGATCGCCGCCGGTGCGTTGGCGATGCTCGCCGCCTTCACGCTGAGCTAACCGATGCGAAACTTCCTCCTTTCGCTCGGCGCCGATCACTGGGTGTTGTTGGCGATGCTGCTCTGGCCACTGATCGCCGCCCTCGCCGTTCGTCTTGTTGGTCGCGATACATCGCGAGATGAAGACGGCGCCGAAGCACCGAGTGGCGGCCCTGACGCACGTGTGCTGACTGTCGCGGCGATGCTGGGTGAGGCTCTTCTCGGTGTCGTCTTGTGGCTGGTCTACGATCCGGATGGACACGGGTGGCAAGCGCGTGCTGACTGGCCGTGGCTCAGCGATATTGGCGCATCGTTCAGCGTGGGCGTCGATGGTCTTGGACTCCCGATGGTTGTGCTGACGGCGCTGCTGATGCCGTTGGCGTTTATCGGCTCCTGGAATAATGTGCGCGTCAAGACGCCGGCGTTTGGTGCGGTTGCGCTCACGCTGACGTCCGGCATCGTCGGTATTTTTGCATCGCTCGATTTGTTGCTGTTCTATGTGTCGTGGGAGCTCATGCTGATTCCCATGTATTTTCTGATCGGTATTTGGGGAACGGGTGCCCATGCGCGCGCGAGTCTTCGCTATGTCGTGTTCAATCTCGTGGGATCGTTATTGATGTTGGTCGCCATCGCGTTCCTTTGGAAACTTGGCGGAGGGACGTCATTCCACATCGATCACTTCCTCGCGATCACGCTGAATCGCGAGACACAGCTGCTGTTGTTCAGTGCATTTTTTCTGGCGTTCGCCGTCAAGTCCGCATTGGTACCGTTTCATACATGGCTTCCTGACGCGCAAAGCGCGGCCCCCACGTTTGCGGCAGTTGCACTCGGATTGAAGGTGGGCACGTACGCGATTTTACGGTTCGCCATCCCCCTGTTTCCAGCGGCGGCAACCGATCCAGTGATGCGCGAAACGATTCTTGTCCTGTCGGTGATCGGCATCATCTACGGCGCGCTCTTGGCAATGGCGCAACAGGATGCCAAACGACTCATCGCATACAGCTCCATTAGTCATCTCGGTTTCATCATGCTTGGTGCATTCGCGTTGACGCAGCAGAGTGTGCAGGGCTCCGTCATGATGATGGTCAATCACGGAATCACGACGAGTGCACTGTTCGTGCTGATTGGCATGCTGCAGGACCGACGCGGAACAACAGAGATGCAAGCGTTTGGTGGCCTGGCTCGCATCATGCCCGGTTATGCTGTGGTCTTGACGCTGGCGATGCTCTCGACCATCGGACTGCCTGGCACCAACGGATTCATCGGGGAGTTTCTGGTACTCATCGGCACGTTTGGCGAGCATCCGTTGCTTGCAGTACTCGCGACGACAGGGGTCATTTTCGCTGCCGTGTATGGTCTCGGTGCATTGCAAAAACTTTTGTTTGGGCGTCTCGACAATACACTTAACCTCGGACTCCGTGATCTATCAGGACGCGAGAGAGTCGTGATGAGCGTGTTCGTTGTGGCAATGCTGTGGCTTGGTGTCGCGCCACAAGGCGTCTTGCATCGCGTTGAGCGTGCGTCGCGAGATGTTGTCGAATCGGTACGCTTCGGCGCGAATGCACCTGCTGCGAACACCAACGTCTCAGCGAATCGCCGATGATCGAACACAATGTGGCGGTTGGTTCGCTCCTGCGCGCGCTCGCCCCCGAACTGCTACTCGCGGCTGGTGCGATGCTCATGTTATTGGCTACCGTTTGGCGGCCGCAGGGCAACGTGGCAGGCGTTGCGGAAGGCGCTGAGCGCACATCCGTATTGGCGCGCTTTGGGATGGTGTTGTGCCTACTCGTCGCACTCGTCGTGGTGATTGCGTGGGGCGACGGTGTGAGTGGCACTCTGGATGCGCGCATTGCTGGCGATGGATTTCGTTGGGCCATCGATTTGGTAGTCCTGCTCGGCACCGCGCTTTCGCTCGCCCTGTTGGACGTTGATCATGAGCGCAGTGGCGCGTACAGTCCGGAGGTACCCGTCTTGATGCTCTTGTCAGCAACGGGCATGCTCGTGTTGGCCGCCGCGCGTGATCTGATGTTTGTGTTCCTTGGCATCGAATTGATGTCGCTCGCCGTGTATGTGCTGGCCGGCGTCAATCGACGCAGCGCTCGCGGAGCCGAGTCGGCCATCAAATACTTTTTACTCGGTGGCTTCTCCACGGGCTTTCTGCTTTATGGTATCGCGCTGCTGTATGGTGCGACTGGCAGTACGCGCCTCGTCGATATCGCGGTTTGGGTGACGTCGCATCCAGAACTCGGCGCCATGTTCGTGGTCGGGCTCGCACTACTATTGGTTGGCTTCGCATTCAAAGTCGCAGCGGCGCCGTTTCATATCTGGACGCCAGACGTGTACGACGGAGCACCGTTGCCTATCGCGGCGTTCATGTCCGCCAGCGTGAAGACTGCGGCGTTCGCGACCTTTCTTCGCGTTATGCTTGAGGCAATGCCCGGTGCTGCAGCGCGATGGCATCCGGTGCTGTGGTGGCTCGCGGCGCTCACGATGATCGTCGGCAATGTGCTTGCGCTGTCGCAACGCAACCTGGTACGACTGCTCGCGTATTCCAGCATCGCGCACGCGGGGTATCTCTTGGTCGCCATTGTTGTGAATTCAAGCGCCGGTGGCGCAGCGCTGGTGTTTTACACGGTGTCATATACGCTCGCGACGATGGGCGCATTCGCTGTACTCATCGTCGTCAATGACGGACGTGATCGCGCACCGACGCTTGATGATCTGGCTGGTCTCTGGGCGGATCGACCGGGCCTCGCCGTACCGATGGCAGTCTATTTTCTTGCGTTCCTCGGCATGCCGCTGGTGGGGGGCATGGGCTTTTTCGCTAAATGGTACATCTTGCAGGCGGCCCTCAAAGCAAACACGCCGCAAACCGTGCTTGCGGTGATTCTCGTGCTCACGAGCGCGGTCTCGGCGGCGTACTATCTCTCCGTCGTGAACACCATGTTTATGCGATCACGCGGCGACTCGCCGGCGGTCTCTCGCGGTTCTCCACTCGCGCGTGCTGTGATTGCCGTAACCACCGTCGCGCTCCTCGTCCTCGGGATTTATCCCACGCCCGTGATCAGACTGGCTCGCCTCGCAACGCTGCAGTCGTCGCCAAGTGCAACGCCCGCGCAGATCACGCGTCCTGTCCCGATGAGCACTGCCAGCCTCGACCGAGATCACCATGTCAATTAGCCAGACAATTTTTCGGCAGTACGACGTGCGCGGCATCGTCGGCAGCGACCTCACCGACGAAGTCGCCTACGGTATTGGACGTGGGTACGCCGCGTATCTCGCAGCGAAGGGCATTCAAGGCGCCGTGGCCGTTGGACGTGATAACCGACCGAGTGGCGATGCGTTGCGCGACGCGCTTGTTCGCGGACTGACGGAATGTGGCATTGATGTCGTCGATGTCGGCGTCGTGCCAACCCCGTTGTTGTATTGGGCGCTGCATCATGAGCCGGTCGTTGGTGGCATTCAGATCACCGGATCGCACAATCCGCCTGAATACAATGGATTTAAAATGTGCATCGGCACTGGCTCCCTGCATGGTGCGGAAATTCAAGCGCTGTATCGCCTAATTATTGGCGGCGCGTTTCCCACAGGGCAGGGCACGGTGCGTCACGCGGCTGTGATCGATCGCTACGTTACGGACATCACGCAGCGCGTTGGTCGAATCGCGCGCGCGGATGGATCCGCATTGCGCGTGGTGTACGATTGCGGAAATGGTGCTGGTGCGTTGGTCGCGCCGCAACTCATGGCGGCGCTCGGTGTCGACGCGATTGGGTTATTCACGGAGAGCGACGGAACCTTTCCCAACCATCACCCCGATCCGACCGTCCCGGAAAATCTCGAAGATTGCATCGCCGCGGTTGCGCGCGAGCATGCGGAGATTGGCATCGCCTTCGATGGCGATGCCGACCGCATCGGCGTGGTCGATGGACACGGGCGCATCGTTTGGGGCGATCATATTCTCATTCTCTACGCGCGCGACGTCTTGGCGCGCACAGGTCGTGGACAGCCGATCATTTTCGACGTGAAATGCTCGCAAGCGCTGACGGACGCGATCATTGCAGCGGATGGTGTGCCGGTGATGTGGAAGACGGGGCACTCGCTCATCAAAGATAAGATGAAGGAGATGCACGCACCGATCGCCGGTGAAATGTCCGGGCACATGTTCTTCACGGAAAGTTTCTACGGCCACGACGATGCACTTTACGCCGCTGCTCGGCTTTTACGCATCATCGCTGACTCCGGCACCACAATAGACCAATTGCTTGCTGATGTCGTGCCGTTTGTCTCAACGCCTGAACTGCGTATCGACACTGACGAAGAGTCGAAGTTTGCGATTGTCGCGAAAGCGGCCGCGCACTTTGGCGCAACGCATGATGTCATTGACGTCGACGGTGTACGCGTGCTCTTTGGCGACGGCTGGGGACTGCTGCGCGCTTCAAACACACAGCCCGTGATCGTCGCGCGTTTTGAAGCGCGCACGGCAGCACGCCTGGCGGAGATTCGCGGGGTGATGGAGCAGTGGTTGAACGAGCAGGGCGTCACGCTCTGATCATCGCGCACCACTCCTGAGATGCGCGGACGCAGTTGGATCGTCGTTGCGGTTACTCTGGCGGCCGTGTTGCTGTTGCTGGGGCGCGCGGTTTCAACACTCGTCGTGGATCACGCGTGGTATGCCGCCATGGGGGCCACGTCGGTGTGGTGGGAGCGGGTCACGGACACGGTGCTCCTGCAGGGTGGCGCCGGCGTCGTGGGCGCGCTGTTTGCCTTCGCCAATCTGCATGCGGTTCGCAAAACAATTCTTGCGGTTGCCGTGCCCTCGCGTGTGGCCAACATCGAACTGACAGCGATGCTGCCCGCACGTCGGCTCTGGACGATCACGGTCGCCCTCGCCATGCTCATTGGCATTGCACTCGCGGTACCCCTGACCAACTGGACGGCCGTGGCGCTGGCCCGTCACGGCATCGCATTCGGCGAAATTGAAGGCATGCTCAATCGCGACCTTGGGTTTTATGTGTATTGGTTGCCGCTTGAGGAGACGATGTATGTGTGGACGCTCGTCGCACTCGTCGCGATGACTATCGTGGTGCTCCTGCTTTACGCGCTCACGCGCAGCTTGCGCCTGGAAGGCCGACACATCGTCGCCTCAACGCACGTGCGGCGGCATCTGACAGTGCTGGGCGCCCTCGTGCTGCTGTTACTGGCATGGAGCTATCGTCTCGATGCATTCGACCTGCTGCGCGACGGGACGGGTCCCGATGGTCTGTTCCTGCGCGTGGATCATATCGTCTCGATGCGCATGGATTTGCTGTTGTGCGCGGTGTGTGCCGTTGCCTCCCTACTCATCGCTCGCGCCGGCTGGCTGGGCCAATTGCGATTGGCATTCATCACGCTTTCACTGGTACTCGGACTCGCGTTGGGCTTGCGCAATGTGCTGCCGTTGCTGGCCGCGAGCGGCACGTTACTCGGCGATCCCGCACGTCGTGAAGTGGACTATGTCGCCACGCGCGCGCTCTTCAGTCGGCGAGCCTATGACGTCGATGCAATACAGTCAGAGAATCGGGATTCAACCCCAACGTTTACAACGCGAACGCGGCTGGGTGAACTCGCGCGTGTCACCAGCATGTGGGATGAAAGCGCGATTCGTTTGCACGGAGTCACGGACGACGTGGATCCCGGCAAGTCGGCGCAATCGCGGTGGATCACGACCGCGGACGGCAGTCTTGCAGCACTCGTCGTCCGGCAACCAGTTGCGACTGCGGAACACTGGACCATTCACGCGATCACGGCAACGCAGTCCGTGCTGCACGACAGCACTGTTGTCTTGCGGGTCGCAGCGGCAGACGACGAATTGGATCGTGGCAATCAACTCACGGTTGCCCCCGGGCTCACGGGGCACCGTCTCATCGCAGATAGCGACGGCGCGATTCTCGGAACGCCGCTGCGGAATGTGGGTTTGCGAATCGCGCACGCGTGGGCTGCGCGCGACCCGTCGCTATTGAGCCTCGACACGATGCGAAATGTAAATACCGTCTTCGTATCGCAGCGCGATGTGCGCACGCGCGTGGCGCTCCTTGCACCGCTCTTCGCGCAAGGTGACGACGTCCTGCCGCTGCTCTACGATGGCGCGCTCTACTGGACCGTCGATTTGTACAGCGCATCGGATAGCTATCCACTCAGCCAGCATTGGCTACTCGCGCGTGAAATTCGCAGTTATTTTCGGCTCGCTGCGACCGCACTGGTTGAGGCTCGGACCGGTCGCGTGCGACTCATAGCTGTCGACCACCCGGATCCGATTGCGCGTACATGGATGGCGCAAGCACCGACCCTGTTCGACAAACTCACCGACACGCCCAGCGCACTGGTGGACGCCTTGCCGCCAGCAACAGATGGAGCGCTCGCGCAACTGCGAACCTTTGCCCGTTACGGATCTCGACTCGAAGGATCGGCGCTGCGTCACGTCGCCGACAGCGCGCTCACCGGAAACGGCCCCCCCGCGCATCTCGTACGCACGGAAAACGGTCCGCTCGTTGCGTGGAGTGTGCCACTCCTCGACGCGAACGACCAACTTGGGGGTGTGGTGACCGCAGTGGGCGGCCGACGACGCGGAACGTACTGGGATAGCACGACAGTGCCACGGGCGCGATGGAGCGCGGCCGTCGAACGACTGCGCGTTGCGCTCGATAGTGCGCGGGTATCGTTGCCGGACGGGAATCGCCGCGAACCGCGCATGCGCGCTGGACGAGTACAAGTGGTGATGGGAGACAACGGACCGATCCTTCTGCAAGCGCTGCAGTGGAATCGGAGCGATGGTGCGCAGATGATTGCGCGCGTGGGCATCTGGTCTGGTGACCGGGTTGGCATCGGCAGTTCAACCGCTGACGCGCTCGCTCGGTTGGGAGCACCGGCATCAACCGCACGAACCGGCGGTGGCGGATTTCCCGCGCTCGGAGAGCCGCGTGATCTCGCCATCGCCCGGCTGTACGACTCCATGCGCAAAGCGATGCGAAGCGGAAATTGGGCGCAATTCGGCGCCGCGTTTGACAGCCTCGGCACAGCGCTGGGGAAACCGCCGCGATAGTGCGGCTCCGTCGCGCGTTGCCTGTTCACGACGCGTAACGTAGGTCGGGGTCAGCGGTTTGCATCCGCTGCACGTCGACATAGGATTGAACTGCTGGCATCCTTCGATTTGGAGAACGCGTGAACCTACATGAGTATCAGGCGAAAGAACTGTTGCGGGTGGCCGGCGTGCCGATCCCGCCCGGCGACATCGCAACAACGCCTGCTGACGCAGAAGCCATCGCGACGCGTTACGGCGTCGCGGTCATGGTCAAGGCACAAGTACATGCCGGTGGTCGAGGTAAGGCGGGAGGCGTGAAGTTCTGCAAAACACCTGCTGAAGCGCGCGAAAAAGCGACCGCCATCCTTGGGATGACCATCAAGGATCTCGTGGTCGAGAAAGTGCTCGTTACGGTTGCGGCAGACATCGGCTCCGAAGCGTACGTCGGCATCATCGTGGATCGCGCTACAAAAAAGCCCGTGTTCATGGTCAGTGCGGCGGGCGGTATTGATATCGAAGAAGTCGCGGCAACAACGCCCGACAAGATCCTTTATCACGCCGTCGATACGCGCTACGGACTTTTGCCGTTTGAAGCCATGCAGATGGGCTTCTTCCTGTACAAGGATGTCAAGCTGGCGCGGCAAGCAGCGAAGATCATGCAACAGCTGTACACGGCATTCATCAACGCCGGCTGTTCGCTGGCTGAAATCAATCCGTTGGTGCTGACGCCAACCGGTGAGTTGATCGCGGTTGACGGAAAAATGGTCATCGATGACAACGAGCTCGATCGTCGACCGGATATCGCGGCATTGCGCGACGAATCATCCGAAGCGCCAAGCGAAGTGGATGCGCGCAAAGCGAATCTCACGTTTATCAAGCTCGATGGAAACGTCGGCTGCGTGGTGAATGGCGCCGGACTCGCGATGGCAACGATGGATCTTGTCAAATACTACGGTGGCGATCCGGCCAACTTTCTCGACATCGGTGGCTCATCAAACCCTGAGAAAGTGGTCAACGCATTGCGCATTATCACGGCAGATCCAAACGTGAAATGCATTTTGTTCAATATTTTTGGCGGCATCACGCGCACGGATGATGTGGCAAACGGCATCGTGACCGCAACGAAGTCGAATCCCCTGAAAGTTCCACTGGTTATTCGTCTCACCGGCACGAACGAGGAGCTCGCGCTCAAGATTCTCAAGGACAACGGGTTTTCTGCATCATCCGATATGGACGCCGCTGTGCAGCGCGCCGTCGAACTTGCCACGACTGGAGCGGCCGCATGAGCATTTTCATTGATAACGGCACACGTCTTGTCGTACAGGGCATCACGGGACGCGACGGGTCCTTTCATTCGAAGCAAATGCTGGAGTACGGCACGAAGGTCGTTGCCGGTGTAACACCGGGGAAAGGCGGACAGTTCTTCGAAGGCACTGTGCCGATTTTCGATACGGTGCAGGAGGCTGTGCGCGCCACAGGTGCCAACACGTCCGTGATCTACGTGCCGCCGATGTTCGCCGCAGACGCGATGATGGAAGCAGCGGCTGCCGGGATACAGCTCATCGTGTGCATCACCGAAGGCGTGCCCGTGCTCGACATGACGCGCGTCTATCCGTACGTGAAGGAGCACGGCGCGCGACTCATCGGCCCCAATTGTCCAGGTCTCATTACGCCGGGACAATCCAAGGTCGGCATTATTCCGGGACGTATTTGCATGGCCGGTAGCGTCGGCGTTGTAAGTCGCTCAGGCACGTTGACGTATGAAATCGTCAACCAGCTCACGCTCGCGGGCATTGGACAGAGCAGCTGCGTGGGAATCGGCGGCGATCCGATTAACGGCACCAACTTCATTGATTGTCTCGCAGCCTTCGAGGCGGATCCACAAACAAAGGCCGTCGCGATGATGGGAGAAATTGGTGGCACCGACGAACAAGAAGCGGCGGTGTTCATCAAAGCACACATGACGAAACCCGTTGTGGGATTCATCGCCGGCCAAACCGCACCACCGGGTCGTCGTATGGGTCACGCGGGCGCGATCATCTCGGGTTCTGTCGGCACTGCGGCGGAAAAGATTGAGGCGTTTCATGCCGCCGGTATGGGCGTGGCCAAACGTCCGGTTGATTTTGTTGACCTGATCCGCGCTCGTCTCTCATAATGCCGTACCATGATCGGAGCGCGAACTGCGCTCCGATCGCACGGCAATATTTCAACAACACGAGGCATCAATGAGCGCCGAACTGCAACGACTGAGCGATGTCGTCCGGGCCTCGCGTATCAAGATGCCTCTTGTCGCGTCGACACTTGTCGATGCCGCATCGGTCCTCGCCGCGTGCCTCGACACGGATGGCGCGCTCTCAAGCGCAGAGCTCCTCATCGAGCGTATCGAAGACGCACGACCAGAGGATATTGTTGGACTCGGCGATCGCGCGTTTCTCATGCACTATCGCACTGACGCGGTGCGCGATCTCGCCGTGGCCATCGGTATCGCGGCGCATCCGTTGTGTCGCGAACTCGCCGATGACGAAGCGCAGTGCGCGCGCATCGTCGTGCTCCTATGTACACCACCGCGACAAATGGGACGGCACCTGCAGGTGCTCGGTGCGTTCGCGCGGACGTTAGCGAAACCCATAATCGTCAACGCAATGCTTGCTGCGGCAAACGCTGACGCGGTTGTCCGCCTCCAGGAGTTTCGCGACGTGGAACTCCCCGTGCAACTCACCGTCCGCGACTTGATGTCCGAACGTCCGCGCACCGTGGGCGCCGAGGCACCATTGCGAAGTGCGGTACTCGAAATGCTGCGCGCAGGCGTGGGTGGTCTTCCGGTCGTCGACGAAACGAACCGCGTGATTGGCATGCTGAGCGAACGCGAACTGCTGCGCGACCTGTTGAGCCATTATCTTCCGCGCGCTGGGGCCGCGATCGCG
>JAYTTR010000053.1:0-11498 GCA_043744935.1 Gemmatimonadaceae bacterium | reverse complement strand
TCATAACCTGAAGTTTAACACCTCAGGTCGGCACGCGTTGCCGCTCGGCGCGCGCTTTGTCGCGCAACATGAAGAGATACATTGCCTCAACTTTTTCGCGCGCCCATGGTGTTTTGCGCAAAAACGTGAGGCTGGATTTCACACTCGGATCGCTGGTGAAACAGCCAATATTTATGCGGTCGCCCATCGCTTCCCATCCGAAATAGTCGACGAGTTCATTGAGCATGCGCTCGAGCGTTACGCCATGCAACGGATTTTTGGGATGCTCGGTCATCGCTGCGGTGCACACTTGCGCAAGAGCGCTAACGCATTCGCCACGGGTCGCTCGCCAATTGAATCTGACGGATGATTCATCACACGCGGCTTGGCGCCTGCGACGGTGTTGCGCGCCACCATCGCGGACGACCCTCCACCATCGAGATTCATCGCCTCGCTTGCACCGAGCGCGCGCAACAAATCAGCAGTTTGTCGCAGGGTCATGCCCATGCTATAGCCGGGTTGCCGTCCGTCAATCACGACAATCAGCAGTCGACGTCCCTCTGCCGCATAGCCAATCGCGGTGCGTGGATTGAGCGCACGAAATGAAACGGCACCGGCCGAATCGACACTTCCAGCCACGCTGCTATCGCGGAGTAATATCGGAAATCCACCAACCACTTCGCGCGGTTGAAACGGGCGCAGCCCAGTGCGCACGCGCACCGTATCACCACTCGCCAGTATGGCGTCATATTCGGCACTCGAGGTGAGACCGACGATCAGGAGCGTGTCACCGCGTGCCGTGAGCGGCGCAGTACCGATCGCTGGCGTGGCGAGATAGCGTGGTCCGGCGGAATCGCGCGGCAGCGGGGTGAGCATCCATGCACCACGTCGCGAGAGAGAATCGAGAGGCATTCCCCAGTGCGCATCAACAACGCCGGGTACGTTCGCCGACGGTCGATTCCACGTCGCGAGTGTGATGCGACCTTTCGTTGTTTGTAGTCGACCGTCGGCGGCCATCGTACCAATCCATGGTCGACCCGCGCGCGTTATCGCGAACACCGGTCGCTCAATGGGACCGGCAATGAGTTTTCCACTTTCCATCAACGCACCAACGGGAACACCCGGTGGTGTGAATAGAAAAAAGTCCGCGTTCACCGCGGCGATTGGCGCATCTGCGTCTGGGAGACTCGTGAACAGCGCACTCGTGGTAACGCGACCAACAGCCGTCGCACTGCCCTTCACACTTCGCACCGACACACACGCACGAAGATCGACATCGAGCACTTCGGCACGCCACGGTGCTTCTAATTGGACCAAGTGATGAAGTTGCACACCGGGCGCCAAGAGTTCAGTGCGGATCGAGTCGGCAATGCTGCGCGGAACAATCCACGCTTTGTTCGCGACAGCGGAGGTGGTCGCGCGCGCACAGCTGGCGAGAATGATCGCCAACGCGACAACGCTGGTGAGACAGCGAACGCGTGGTGCGGTGTGCTGTGGCATCGACGAAACGTTACCGACCGTCGCGCAGTCGCAACAATCGTTCACCCGCCGCATGCAGCGTCTCATCGCGTTTCGCAAAATGAAACCGTATAAAATTTTGCACGGACTCACGAAAGAAACTGGACCCAGCGACTCCAGCGACGCCGATATCCTTGATCAGCCACTCCGATGCCTCAGTGTCCGTCAAAAAACCAAGCGACGCGATGTCGACCATGACATAGTACGCACCCTGCGGCTCGGTGTACGGCAACCCAATCTGCTGCAAATAGCCAAGGAAAAGTTCGCGTTTCTTGGTGTACAGTTCCGTGAGACCGGTATAGTAGCTGTCCGGCAATTCAAGTCCGGCAATTGCCGCGTCTTGTAGCGGTGCAGCGGCACCAACGGTCAGAAAATCGTGCACCTTTCGCGCTTGTGCTATAACGTGCGGAGCTGCGTGGCAATAACCCAAGCGCCAGCCCGTAATAGAGTACGTCTTGGACAATGAGTTGCAGGTAATCGTGCGCTCAAACGCTCCGGGCAACGTCGAGAAGTACACATGTTCGTGCGGCGCAAACACGATGTGTTCATATGGTTCGTCGGTAATGACAAACGCGTCGTGCTCTTCGGCCAGACGCAAAATGGTCAGCAGTTCGGCACGCGTGAATACTTTGCCCGTCGGATTGCCGGGGTTGCAAATAACAATGGCTTTCGGTTTTTGTGCAAAGGCGCGCGCGAGTTCATCAGGATCGAAATCAAACGTTGGTGCATGCAATGGCACGTATATCGGAATCGCACCGGAAAGAATTGCATCGGCCGCGTAGTTCTCGTAAAACGGTGAGAACACGATCACTTTGTCGCCGGGATTGCACGCCGTCATCATCGCGACCATCATGGCTTCCGTGCTGCCACAGGTGACGACAAGTTCTGTTTCGGCGTTCACGTTCAATCCGGTGAACCGCGAAATTTTTGCGGCCAATGCTTCACGGAAATTCGCTGCCCCGTACGTCACGGCGTATTGGTGATTCGACCCGCGGGCCGCCGCGCCGAGTGCGGTTAACAGTTCTTGCGGCGGATCGAAATCGGGAAAGCCCTGCGAGAGATTGACGGCACCATATTGCGTGGCCATACGCGTGGTTCCGCGAATAACAGACTCGGTGAAAACGGACAGACGACTCGCGGTGGCTGGCATAGCGAAGGGAAAGATGAAGCTGCAAATGACGCGACAGGCACCGCGTGGTACGACGAGAGGGCTACGGCCGAGCGGCCAAATGCGTTGCTCAGACGCTCGCCTGCACGGTGTTTAAAACCACTGGCCAAGTCGAAAGAACCAGATATCACCGTGTACCGAATTGAAGCCGCGCTCAACATGGACATCAAGCACACCGGTACGAATTTCTCCGCCTATACGCAAGCCGGTGATCACTTGCCCGTACGGCGTACCGACCTGTCGCGTGAGAAATCCATTTCCGTCGCCGATCGCGCCGATGGTCACTTCGCCGGATGCGCGAACGGGACCGAACAGCGGACGTTTGAGGGCAAGGCCAGCCATCGCCTCTTGTCCGCCCCGTCGTTGCGTGGTGCGGAGTCCGCCAAAGCCATCGTAACCGCCAAGAAAGAATTGTTCTTGCAGCGGCGCGTTGCGTGACCAACCAACGCGCACGCGAGGCACCAGCTCGAATACGCCGAGTCCCCACATGTGCTCGCCGTCGAAATGTACACGTTGATAGCGCGAGTTGACTTCGCCTTCAAGCACCGTGCGCGCGTCGACGATGCGCACGCCATCGGCCATGCGAACATTGAGTCCTGCTGCACCAATCGGAGCAGTACCACCAACACGCCACAGGCGTACGATCGGTGTAATGGCCACAGCGAAGCCGCCGGGGAGTCGTCCACTCACGCCCGCAGCCAGTTCAAGCGATCGTGTAAAAACGGGATTGCGTTCCCCGCTGTCGGTGAAAATACGGACATCTTCGGACACCGTGCGAAAACTTGCAACAAGCGGTGCCGCACGTTGCAGGGCGGGAATGCGACGTAGAAGCCCGCCGCGAAACTCTTGTCGATACTTGCCAATGTCCAACGCCACCGCGCCTTCCACGGCGGAATTGAATAAATCGCGCCACGCCAAACCGCCCCACAAACGTCCACCCAGATCATTGTCATACGCGAGTCCAACAACGATTGCTTGTTTGGCGCCATAAACCGGCGTCACGTTGAACTTGACGGACGAATCTCGGCCAGACGGGGTAAGCCAGATGGCGCGGTAGTCGTCTGCTTCGCCCAGTTGCAGGAGCCGTTGCCGTAAACTGTCTTCGCTAAATCGACGACCGGGGCGCACGCCTAGTGCAAAGCGCATCGTTTGCCCTTCGAGTCGGCGCTTGCTGTTCACTTGGATATCCGACAGCACCGTGGGAACGCGTGCGACGGTCGTCGCGCGCGACTCTTCCGCCGCGCTGCGCAATGTTTGCACACATCCCGCTTTCGCGAACGTTTCACGCGCGACTTGCATACCGCTGCGCACGAGCGAGTCAAGCGTTGGTGCAGAAAAATCGAGCGGGTTAAAGTCGGCCGTGCGATTGCGAATGACGAGATCTTGCGGGCGAAACGTCGTGGTATCGTTCAAGAACAGATAGTCGGTGAGCTGGAGCGCCACTTTCATTGGATCGCCGAAAAGCTGATCGCTCACTGTTGCCGTTGGCAGTGTGGAGATGATCAGCCGTTCGGCGCCCATGGCGCGCGCAGTGGCGACCGGAATGTTGTCAGCCACACCGCCATCCATCAGTACATCTCCGCCAATCACACCGGGCGCGAAGATGAGGGGAATGGCGAACGATGCACGCACGGCTTGTGCGAGATCGCCCTTGGACAGCACGACCGCTTTCCGCGTCGACAATTTGGTGCCGATGACACGCAGTGGAATGGGAAGACGATCAAAATCTCCGCGCGCAAGCAGGTTGCCACGCAGCATCAGTGCCGACATGAGCGCGTTGACTTCCCCTTCGCGAACAGCGCCCGTTTGCAGCGTAAACCCGCTGCCATTGTTCTCCCAGACGGCGAAGGCGGGCAGCGCACCAATCACACCAGGCGCCAGCGGGCTGTAGGATCGAATGACATTGGAGATGGGCAACTTGCGTGCAATCGAATCGATCTCGTTGCCGGTGTATCCGCTCGCATACATCGCACCGGTGATGGCACCGATTGACGAACCGACAATAAAGTCGGGCTTGATGTGTAGCGAATCGAGAATTTTAAAAACACCGACATGCGCGAACCCTTTGGCGCCGCCGCCTGACAGGACAAGCCCGGTTTTGACCGGTGCGCAGCTGAGAGTGGGCGTTTGCTGCGCCATGCTTGAACTCACGACGAACAGGCTCGCCACCGACAGCGCGAGCAATGGGAGATGAAAATTGCGCGAACGCCGCATATCGGTCCGTCCAGAAAGGGTGCGCGACTCACCAATCACGGGCGAACTCGCGAGTAATTCCACCGCTTAATGTAGCGCTGCCACCGTCGGAGTCGATTTTCCGGCCCGCATCGCCTCGCCCGGATCAACGCGTGCCGTTCGCCACGCTGGCACAATACTCGCGACGATTTTTTACGCCGCGACGCTCCGAACTTTCGGTACGCGAACGGTCGGTCCTTGCCGCCGAGATGGCATTGAGGCAATTACCAATAATGCTAGAACAATCGCCGGTGCTGCTCTACGATGGAGACTGCGGCTTCTGCGCGGGCAGCGTGCAGTTTGTGCTCGCACGCGAATCGGCGACGGCGCGGTTGCGATTGCGGTTCGCGCCGTTGCAGGGCGAGTTCGCTGCAACAGTGCTGGCGCATCACCCTGAGCTTGTCGGCGTTGACTCGGTGGTGTGGTTTGAACCGCAGCAAAGTGGTGCCTCGCATGTGCGCGTACGTTCGGATGCAGCGCTGTCGGCCGCGGCACACCTCGGTGGTGTGTGGCAAGTGCTCGCCGCGGTTGGTCGATTGGTACCGCGCGTTCTTCGCGATTGGGTGTACGATATGATTGCGAAACGGCGACGTTCAATTGCGGCACCAGCGTGTTTGTTGCCGAGTGCGGACCAACGTGCGCGGTTTTTGAGATGAGCTGACTTCAATACTGCTCGTCTCGATCAACAACCCACTTCGGCTCCTCCCCACGTTCGAACGACGCAAGGCATTCCACAAATCCTGCAACGGCACCATGGATCGTTGTCAGCCCCGAGATGTGCGGCGAAATCATCACGCGCGGATTGCTCCAGAGCGGCGATGTGTCCGGCAATGGCTCCACCGCAAACACATCGAGTGCAGCACCTGACAGCCATCCCATTTCGAGCGCGTGGGGAATGGCCGCTTCGTCAACCACGGCGCCGCGTCCGGCATTGATGAGCACCGCGCCGCGACATTCGGCGAGAATATCGCGCGTGACAAGGCCGCGCGTTGCGGACGTGAGTGGCAACATGAGAAGCACCCAGTGCGCATCGACGACCACGCGAGACAACTCGGACACGGGTACGACCGACGCAAATACTGCGGGATCGCCGGTCCCGGATCGCGACACGCCAATCACCTGGCAGCCGAGCGCGGCGAACAGTCGACCGACGTGCGCGCCGACATCGCCCGTACCGACAACGACAGCTTTTGTCCCGCGCAGCATTGCAATGTCGCGCTGTTCCCATCGGCGTTCCTGTTGACACAATGCCAAGTCGAGCAGTTGCTGCGAAATCGCGAGCGCACGCGCCAGGGCCCATTCCGCAATCATTGGTCCGAACGACTCCGATGATCGTGTAAGGATGATGTCGCGCGGTAACACGTCGGGCGAAAACCACGCGTCTACGCCAGCGCCGGTCGAATGCACCCACCGAATGTTGCCCATGGTTGGCACCGGTGGGCGCTTGAAGCCGAGGTATGCGTCGCCCCACGTGAGATCCTCGAGGGTGACGTCGGTGAATTTCGATCCGCGAATCTCGAGATCCGGGCGCGCGATGCGCAGAGCTGCTGCGAGATCCGTGTGCGCGTTTGCGCCGATCACGACGCGGCGAGGAGTCAATGGTAAGGACATCGAGTGGCGGCTTGGGAGACGTAACACGCATGCAGAGCAGCGAAGGTAGGAATCGGCGCGTAGTTTCGACAGACACCCACTTCGCGCCTTGGAGGCACGATGACGACACACTTGGTTCGCCTGGCGGCAAGCGCCGCACTGTTGGCGAGTATCAGCGGTCCGCAACTCTTTGCACAGCCACTCGCGTCTCCCATGCCGATGCCGATCGCGCAAGAGTTCGAGCGACTTCATTTTCGCTCGATTGGACCAGCCACCATGTCGGGTCGGATTGCCGATCTTGCCGTATATGAGGCCAACCCGTCGATTTACTACGTGGGCAGCGCGCACGGTGGAGTGTGGAAGACCACGAGTAACGGCGCACTGTTTACGCCAATCTTTCAAGATCAGGGTCTCATCTCCGTTGGCGATGTGACGGTCTCGCAAAAGGATCCAAATCTCGTTTGGGTTGGGTCGGGCGAATCGAACAATCGACAAAGTATTTCGTGGGGTGGTGGCGTGTACAAGTCCACTGATGGCGGAACGACATTTCAATTGATGGGGCTTACCACATCGAAGCACATCAATCGCATTGTGATTGACCCGACCGACAATAATATCGTCCTGGTTGCAGCAACGGGCTCGTTATTCGGTCCTGGTGGTGATCGCGGCGTGTACAAAACGACGGACGCGGGTCGCACGTGGAAGCAAGTGCTGAAGGTCGACGACGAAACGGGTGCGAACGACATTGCAATGTCGGCAAGCGATCCGAAGCTGCTGTACGCGTCGATGTATCAGCGTCGCCGCACCACCTGTTGTGTAAATGGTGGTGGAGCGGGCAGTGGATTGTGGCGCTCGACCGATGGAGGCGACAACTGGACACGACTCGCGGGCAACGGTTTTCCGGAAGGCGCACTGGGTCGTATTGCCGTCGACATTTACCGCAAAGATGCGAAGATCGTGTACGCGTCGATCGAGGGTACGGCAATCGCTGGTCGTGCTGCGGCGGCGATCGATGAGGGTGCACCGGATTCAGCAGCGGCGGCGGCCGGACGTGCTGCTGGACGTGGCGGCGCGGGTGGGCGAGGTGGCGCGGCGGCGGCAGCGAATAGCGGCGCGACGGGCTTGTATCGCTCGAACGATGGTGGACAGTCGTGGGCGAAAGTGAGCTCAGTCAATCCACGTCCGCTGTATTTCAGTCAAGTGCATATTGACCCAACGAATCCCGAACGCGTGTACATGGGCGGCGTGAAGATGCAGATGACGATCGACGGTGGCAAAACATTTGAGACGTCAGCAACACTCGTTGCGCATGATGACGTACACGCCATCTGGATTGATCCCAATAACGCCGATCATCTCATCATTGGCGATGATGGTGGTGTGTCGGTGTCGTATGATATGAGCAAGACGTGGATGTTCATTCCCAACTTGCCCGTGGGTCTGTTTTATCACGTCGCCTACGATATGGAGCTCCCGTATAACGTGTGTGGCGGCATGCAAGACAACTACGATTGGTGCGGGCCGAGCGCATCACGTATGGGCCGTGGCATTTTCAACTACGATTGGTTTCAAATTCAGGGCGGCGATGGCTTCGTGGCCATTCCTGATTTGAGGGATTCGCGCATTGTCTACACGGAGTCGCAGGACGGCAACATGATTCGCCGCAACAAAGTGACGGGGGAATCGAAGAGTATTCGACCGACCACTACGAATGTCGTGAATGCAACGGCGGGCGAAACGTATCGCTTTCATTGGGATACACCGCTGCTGCTATCGCCAAACGACCCTGGCACGTTGCTCGCGGCGGCGAACCGTTTGTTCAAGTCGACGGATCGCGGCGATTCGTGGACGGCGCTCAGTCCCGATCTCACCAAGAACGAAAATCGCAACGATATCGTGACGATGGGCGTGAAGGGCAGCGACATCGCCTTTTCGCGGAACGATGGGGTGTCGGCCTGGCCCACGATTGTAGCGGCGAGCGAGTCGCCCAAACAAGCGGGCGTGTATTACACGGGCACTGACGATGGCACGGTGAGTATGTCGAAGGATGGTGGCAAGTCGTGGCAGAACATAACATCGCATTTGCCGGGATTTCCGTCGGGCTATGCGTTTGTCTCCGAAGTGGTACCGTCGCGCTTTGATGCCGGCACTGTGTACATCACGGTTGATAATCATCGGCAGAACGATTTTGAATCGTACATATGGGAGAGCCGTGATTTCGGTGTGACATTTCGTTCGCTCAACGGCAATTTGCGTGGTGAAAATGTGCGTACCCTTACCGAGGATACGCGCAATCCTGATGTGCTGTATATCGGTACGGAGACCGGCATTTTTCTCACGATTGATCGTGGCGCGAGTTGGCGTCGACTGAAAGCGAATTTTCCAACCGTTCGCGTCGACGAGCTCACCATTCATCCACGTGACAACGCCCTGCTCGTTGCGACGCATGGACGTGCCTTGTGGATTCTGGATCATCTCGAGCCGATCCAGGAGTATGCTGCGGCGGTGAAAGCGGAGGCATCGTTGTTTACGCCGGGCATGGCGTTGCAGTGGAAAGCGAAGGATGATCGCAATGATGAATTTTGGGGTCATCAGTATTTCACCGGTGAGAACCCGCCAACGGATGCGGTGATTCAACTGCATTTCAAATCGCCCGTAACGAATCCGACGTTACGTATCAGTGATGCGAGCGGAGCGCGCGTGCGCGACCTTGCAATTCCGGCAACGCGCAATGTGGCTGGCATTCAAACCGTCTGCTGGGATCAGCGAGTTGATCCGGTGCCGTCCATTGATGGTGCGCCAGCGCCTGCGGCGGGTCGTGGTGGCGGCGGTGGAGGTGGAGGCGCGACAGGTCGAGGCCCGATCCCCGACGTCCCCATGCCGTTGCCACCGATTGGATACCTGCCGGAGAATCCTTGCGCGCCGGCTGGTGGTGCACCGGCCGGCGGCGGTGGTCGCGGTGGCGCCGCGAGTACGAACGTTGGTCCGTATGTCGTGCCGGGTACGTACAGCGTTGCGTTGATGATCGACGGAAAAACGGTCGACACCAAGTCTATCAAGATCGTGATGGATCCGGCGGTACAAATGTCCGGGAGCGCGCGCGTGCGCTACAACGCGCTGGTCATGGAGTTGCATGCGTTGCAATTGCGTGGCACAGAAACAGCCGGCGCATTGAATGCACTATACGCCGAAGTCACGAAGGCCACCGCGAAACTCGACTCCAGCTCGGCACCAGACAGCGTGAAAACACTGTTCGCTGCATTTCGCAAAGACTTTGATAGTGTGCGCACACAGTTTGGCATACCGACGGGCGGTGGTGCAGGACTCGCCGCGTTCGCTGCTGGTGCTGGTGCTGGTGCTGGTGGGCGCGGCGGTGCCGCGGGCGACAACAGTAACGTCTTGGCACGCGTTGGTACCGTGAAAACCGGCATCATGAATACGTGGGAAACGCCAAGCGCAATGGTGTTGAAGCAGGTGCGTGATGTAAAGACGGCGTTACCGACGGCCATTGCCGAAGCCAATGCGTTTCTTGCGAAGGCGCGCGTTATGTCACGCTCGCTCACGCGCTACGGAGTGACGCTGTTGGTGCCGGCGCCGAAGTAGGTACACGAATCGGCACACACATCATTCATGGTTTGATCACGCCGTTACTCCGAAACAGTTCCAGTCCATTCGCACAGTTCGTGGTGTGGTTGCTTCTTGTTTTCTGGCAACCACACCAACGCGATCGCATCCCCTAGTCCCTACCCCCTGATCCCTATCCCCTAATCTCGCTCCCCAGCAGTACGGGGTTTTTCCGCCACACCGACACCGTCAACGCTGTCGCTAACGTTACCCACATGCAATACGGCACAAACAACAACCCCGACACGTGATCATACTGCCAAAATACTGCACCCGTCGCATAAACGGAGATCGATAAGAGCGCGGCGTCAATGGTCGACCAGAGTCCGCTGTGTCGCGCAAAAAAGAAATAGCTCCACGACGTGTTGAAAATCAAATGCACCGCGTACAGCACGAGCGCGCCACGCGCGCCGTCAAATCCGTAGTCGCGCCACACACGCCACGCTGCCACAGCCATACAGAGATATAACACGCCCCAAGCGGGCCCAAACAGCCATGCCGGTGGCGCCCACCGCGGCTTCTCAAGCGACGCGTAAAATGCTTGTGCGGTTTTCGCCGTGACCGCGCCACTGATTGACGCCAGGCACGTAAACACGATCCATCCAATCAATCCAAGTGTGGCATGACGCATCAGGTTTTCCCTTCGCGAAAGCGGAGCAAGCCCTCCTGGGCCACGGACGCGACCAATCGACCGTCGCGCGTAAACACTTGTCCTCGCACAAAGCCCCGCGAACCGGAAAGCGATGGACTGTCGATCGAGTACAACAACCAGTCGTCCGCGCGAAATGGTCGATGCATCCACAACGTGTGATCGAGCGACGCAATTTGCATGCGCGGATCATGGTAGGCCATATCGTGCGGCAGAAGCGCGGTCGGCAGCAACCCGTAGTCGGACGCATAGGCCAACACGGCTTGATGCACGATGGGTTCATCTGGTAGCGGCGCGATCGTGCGAAACCACATGTGCCGCGTCGGCGCGCTGTCATCGCCTCTCGACCACGTGGCGGGCAGTACCGGACGAAAATCAATGGGCCGATCCTGCGTGAGCACTTCGCGCAGACCGTCTGGCAGATGCGCCGCGCGTTCTCGAATTTGATCGAGCTCAGGTGCAAGCGATTCGGGCGGCGGCACATCGGGCATGATCGCCTGATGCTCGGGACCGTTCTCATGCACATGAAACGATGCGGACAAGTGAAAGATCGCTTCGCCGTGCTGAATGGCCGTCACTCGTCGGCTGGTAAAACTGCCGCCATCACGCGGTCGATCCACGAAGAACACAATTGGCGTCGCCAAGTCCCCGGCACGCAAGAAATACCCGTGTACGGAGTGCGCCTCGCGCGGCGCATCAACCGTGCGGCGGGCGGCGACAAGCGCCTGCGCAAACACT
>JAYTTR010000052.1:0-2941 GCA_043744935.1 Gemmatimonadaceae bacterium | reverse complement strand
TGGACCGCGTTCGGTGACAATTTCCCCGATCGCGCCCGACAGTGGTTGGCAACGGTTGATCATCCGAGTGACAAGGCGCTCGTCGATTGGATTGTGCGCGCGCCAGCCACACACCGTGTCGTCGCGAATGGCGATCTTGTCGAAGAGACGTTGGAGCCAGGCGTGACATCAGCGCCAATTGTGCGCACGCACTGGCGAACGAGTCGTCCGATTTACACCGCAGTGATGGTGATTGGCGTCGCGCCGTTTGCAGTGATTGAACTTGGTGACACGGCGTGCGGACTCGCGGAACGCGTGGGCTGTGTCCGGCAATCGGTATGGACGAGCCCCGAGCGACGTGCCGTAATGCCCGGAAACTTTGTGCGCGCCGGCGAGATCGTGGCATTTTTCTCGAAGATCGTCGGTCCATTCCCGTACGAAAAGCTCGCGCATGTGGCATCGTCAACACGATACGGTGGAATGGAGAACGCCGGCGCAATTTTTTACGCCGAGAACTTGTTTCAACCTGGATCGCCCACAGAATCGTTGATTGCGCATGAAACAGCGCATCAGTGGTTTGGAGACGCCGTCACTGAGCGCGAGTGGCCACACGTGTGGTTGTCCGAAGGGTTTGCGACGTATTTTGCTGCGCTATGGACTGCGCACGCGCATGGCGACAGCGCGTTTCGCCAAGATCTGTCAACCATGCGCGCGAAGGTACTCAAGTCACCGATCACCAGCGAGAAACCGGTGATCGACGAAGGATTGGATAACGTTGCGCGTGTGCTCAATACCAATGTTTACGAGAAGGCGGGTTTCACGTTGCATCTGTTGCGACGGGAGATTGGCGATTCGGCATTTTTTCGCGGAATCCGTGCGTACTACGTTGCACATCGTCACGGCAACGCACTAACTGCAGACCTGCAACGCGCATTCGAAAAGACGTCTGGTCGGTCGCTCGAGTGGTTCTTTGCGCAATGGATGCGTCGACCGGGTGTTGCGGATCTCACCGCGACGTGGCACTGGGACAGCGTGCGCCACCGCGTCGTCGTCTCTGTAGTACAGGGCAATCAGTTTGCGCCATACAGATTGTCGCTGACCGTCGACATTATCAACGCAAACGGCGCGACAAAACGTGTCCGCCTGGCGATACCCGCCGCCGCGACGTCATCGATGGTAATACCGCTCGCCTCAGCTCCAGGCTCGCTTGGCTTCGATGCCGACGTCACGCTGCTCGGCACCATTCGCAGTTCACGGAGATAGCCCCGTGCGTACGCGTTCAACGAGTGCAGTATGTGCTCGCACGTATCATCGCCTCGCCATGCGTGCCCGATAACGTCCTGAAGCTTTAGATCTCGACTTGCGCTCCTAACTCGACAACGCGATTGGGGGGTAGTTGAAAGAATGACGCCGCAGAGCGGGCATTGCGCACCAGCAGCCCGAAGAGTCGCTCGCGCCAACGCGCCATGCCCGGGCGTGCACTACTCAGCACTATTTCTCGACCAAGAAAATACGTCGTGTCGTCCGCGGAAAACGGACGGTCGTCCAACGTTGCACTCGCGAGAATCTTCGGTACATTCGGTTGATCGAGAAAACCATAATGCGCCACAACACGCCACATTCCATCGGCCAATGACGTCACGACGAATCGTGCTTCCTCTCTGACGTACGGCACAAGCGCAATTTCCACGGTGAGGAATATCACGCGACTGTGCAGCACGCGATTGTGTTTCAGGTTGTGCAAGAACGAGCGGGGAATCCCGTCGCTACGCGCGTCAAGAAATACCGCCGTGCCGCTTACACGCGCACAGCTACCCGCGCGCACCGAATCTACAATCGCAACGACATCCATCGGCGAGAGTGCACGTTCGCCCGCTGCTACATCCAGGAGCACGCGTCCTCGACGCCATGTGAGCAACAACGTACCAATGACCGCAGCAAACGCGAGCGGAATCCATCCGCCATCACGAATTTTCAGCATGTTCGCGCCGAGAAACGCCATGTCGAGCACGAGAAATACGCCAGACACAAGCGCAGTACGTAGTATGCTCCATCCCCACAACCGGCGTGCAACCGCAGCAAACAGAATCGTCGTAACCATCATCGTGCCCGACACCGCGAGACCGAACGCGGCGGCCAATCGCGTCGATGACCCGAAGCCAACGACCAGCGCGAGACACGACACCATCAACGCCCAATTGACCGACGGTAGGTACACCTGACCGATGGCGTTTGCTGACGTATGAATCACGTGCAAGCGCGGGGTCAGGCCCAACTGCATGGCCTGTCGAGTAAGTGTGAATACTGCGGAGATCAGCGCCTGCGAAGCGATGACCGTGGCAGCCGTGGCAAGCGCCACCATTGGATACAGCAGCGTCGGCGGCGTCGAACTATAAAATGGATTTGCGACCGCATCCGGGTGCAGCAAGAGCGTCGCTCCCTGTCCGAGATAGCTCAAAATCAGCGCCGGAAATACAACGGCAAACCAGGCGGCGCGAATTGGCCGTTTTCCGAAATGACCCATGTCCGCGTAAAGCGCTTCGCCACCGGTAAGACAGAGCACGACTGCGCCAAGCACGGGAAATCCACTCCACCCATGTGCGTGGAAAAAGCGGTAGCCCCATCGCGGATCGAGCGCTCCCAAGATGGTCGGATCCGTCAGCAATGCGCGTACTCCAACAACGGCGATGACAATAAACCACAGTAAGAGTACTGGACCGAATACTGCACCAATACGTGCAGTGCCGCGTGATTGCACAGCAAACAGTGCGACGAGAATGATGATCGTAATTGGCACCACCGCGGGAGCGAACGCCGTAGTAGCGATGGCGAGTCCTTCCACAGCACTCAAGACTGAAATGGCCGGGGTGATGGCGCCATCACCGTAGAGCAGCGCTGCTCCAAGCACACCGAGCATAAACAATCCAGCCGTCCAACGTCGGGGCGCACCTGCTTCGCGAGG
>JAYTTR010000051.1:0-2941 GCA_043744935.1 Gemmatimonadaceae bacterium | reverse complement strand
CCAGCGACTCTTCGTCGGCGTAGCCCCAAAACTCTGTGCGCACGCGCTGATGTAACCGTTCGGCGAACGCTTCAGCGAACCGATCTGCCAGCGCCTTCGCCATGATAGACCCGTAGTCATCGAGCTCTTCCGCAAACTCCGCCAACAACGATTCGATGTTGTGACCTGTCGTGACGGCGAATGCACCAATATAGTCGAGCACGCCACTGTCTTTCGGCGCAACGAAATCGGCCAAACAATAATTTGGACGACCGTCGCCTTTCTTGTCGAGCTGCTGGCGAAGCATGTGCAGCGTGGCGATCACTGTTGTTCGCGACTCATCGGCGTACACCTCAATATCGTCACCCAGAGCGTTCGCGGGCCAAACGCCAAACGCCGCGCGCGCTTCGACACGCTTGTCACGCACCATTCGGTCCAGCAGCGCTCGCGCATCCGCATAGAGTGTGCGCGCAGCCTCACCAACAAGTGGATCCTTCAAAATGGCCGGATAGTGACCAGCGAGCTCCCATGTCTGGAAGAACGGGGTCCAATCGATGTACGGCACCAGATCTTCAAGCGGATAAGGCGCAAGCGTGCGCACACCGGTAAACGTTGGAGTGGGCACAGGCACGGAGAGATCAATCCTGGCCTTGTTCATTCGCGCTGCTTCGAGGGAGACAAGACGTTCAGCACCGCCCCGTGCGGCGCGCGCGACACGAATGGTTTCGTATTCAGCGCGCACACCTAATGCGAACGCGTCACGACGTTCGTCACTGAGCAAGTTGCTGGTGACACCAACAGCTCGCGACGCGTCGAGGACGTGTACCACAGGCCCAGAGTACGCAGGCTCAATGCGCAACGCGGTGTGGGCTTTGCTGGTGGTCGCACCGCCAATCAACAACGGCATGGTGAAACCTTGACGCTCCATCTCGCTGGCCACGAATGTCATCTCATCCAGTGAGGGCGTGATTAGCCCGGACAGTCCGATCACATCGGCACCAACTTCTCGCGCCTTGTCGAGAATGGCGGCGCAGGATTGCATCACGCCCATGTCGACCACTTCATAGCCGTTACACTGCAGCACAACACCGACAATGTTCTTGCCAATGTCATGCACGTCACCTTTCACCGTCGCCATGAGCACGCGACCGGCCGCTTTACTATTCACCGTTTTCTGCGCTTCGATGTACGGAATGAGATGCGCGACGGCTTTCTTCATGACACGCGCACTCTTTACAACTTGCGGCAAGAATAATTTGCCAGCACCGAAGAGGTCGCCCACCACGTTCATGCCATTCATGAGCGGCCCTTCGATCACGTCGATGGGCTTTTCTGCGGCAAGTCGTGCTTCTTCAGTATCCTCCACCACAAATGCATCGATACCGCGCACAAGTGCGTGCGCCAGGCGATCGCCGACTGGCATACTGCGCCACGCCAAATCCTCATTGGCCTTCGCGGCGCGACCTTTGGCGGTGTCAGCAACATCGAGCAGGCGTTCCGTCGCGTCCGCGCGTCGGGCGAGCACCACATCCTCGATACGCTCAAGCAAGTCTGCGGGAATATCAGAATACGGCAACAATTGCCCCGCATTCACGATGCCCATGTCCATGCCCGCGCGCACGGCGTGATACAAAAACACAGCATGCATCGCCTCCCGCAGTGGATTGTTACCCCGAAACGAGAACGACATGTTGCTCACGCCGCCGGAAATCTTCACGTGCGATAGCGTGCGTTTGATTTCTGCTGTGGCCTCGAAATAGTCAAGCGCGTAACGCGCATGCTCTTCGATGCCCGTACCAATCGCAAAAATATTGGGATCGAAAATAATATCTTGCGGTGGAAAACCAACGCACTCGGTGAGGAGCTGATATGCGCGCGTACAAATTTCCACCTTGCGCGCTGCAGTATCGGCCTGTCCTTGCTCGTCAAAGGCCATCACAATGACTGCAGCGCCGTAGCTGCGAACGAGGCGTGCTTGCCGCAGAAACTCAGTCTCACCTTCCTTCAGCGAGATGGAGTTGACTACGCCCTTTCCCTGGAGGCACTTGAGGCCGGCTTCAATGACGCGCCACTTACTCGAGTCCACCATGATCGGGACGCGCGCGATGTCCGGCTCCGTCGCCACCAGATTCAGAAACGTGACCATTGCATGCTCGGCGTCGAGCAACCCTTCGTCCATATTCACGTCAATAATTTGTGCGCCGCTTTCTACTTGCTGACGCGCAACGGAAAGCGCGTCCGTGTAATTGCCATCGAGAATGAGCTTGGCAAAACGTGCTGATCCTGTCACGTTCGTGCGCTCGCCGACATTTACAAAGTTCGTCTCGGGGCCAACGTTCATCGGCTCCAGGCCTGACAGGCGCAGCAGCGGTGTAACGGTTGGAATGATACGCGGCTTCACGCCACGCACGGCATCCGCAATGGCTTTGATGTGCGCCGGTGTTGTGCCGCAGCAGCCACCAACAATGTTCAGCAGACCACTCTTCGCCCACTCGGCGATGTGGGTCGCCATCGTTTCCGGCGTCTCGTCGTATCCACCGAGATCATTCGGCAAACCGGCATTGGGATGCGCGCTGATGTGCGTATCCGCGACACGAGACAACTCTTGTACGTACGCGCGCAGTTGGAGTGCGCCGAGTGCGCAGTTGAGACCGATGGAGACCGGTCGCACGTGCGCCATCGAGGTCCAAAACGCTTCCGTCGTTTGACCCGAGAGTGTGCGTCCACTCGCATCAGTAATCGTACCGGAAATCATCACGGGGACGCGCATGCCCGATGTTTCAAAAAACGATTCGATCGCAAACAGCGCGGCCTTCGCATTGAGCGTGTCAAAGATCGTTTCGACCATCAATAAATCGGCTCCGCCGTCAAGCAAGCCGCGGATGGCGACCGTGTACGCGCTAACGAGTTGGTCAAACGTCACGTTGCGCGCGCCGGGGTCTTCGACTTTTGGCGAGATTGA
>JAYTTR010000050.1:0-2956 GCA_043744935.1 Gemmatimonadaceae bacterium | reverse complement strand
TGCACTGGGCGCTCAATCCGGACGTTACAGTGCGTGGCAAAGGCGTTATGGAGAAGTGCACGTTTTGCGTGCAGCGCATTCGTGAGGCCGAACACCGTGCAAAGGCTGAGGGTCGTCCCGTCAACGCCGACGAATTCACAACCGCCTGTGCGCAAGCGTGTCCGTCGCGCGCCATCGTTTTTGGTGACGCAGCAGACGAAAACTGGAGTGTCGCAAAACTCGCGTATGACCGTCGCGCCTACCACGTGTTTGAAGAACTCAACACGTACACCGCCGTGGTCTATCTGAAGAAGGTCAACCATTCGGCGCCTGCGGCGTCGGCCAAGGCCTGAGGAGGCGCAAACACATGGCGACCATCTCTCAGCCGGTGCGTGAAGGCATTCGTGGGCCGAACATCGCGTCGGCCGACGTGCAACTCCCGGCCGTTCGGGATTACGAGCAAGTCGATCGCGAAATCATCGCGACGTTAGGCTTTACCAAGAAGTGGTTTATCGGATTGATGTGCGCCGTGACGGCGATGCTGATCGGTATGTCGGCATGGATTTACCAGATCTATTGGGGACTCGGACAAGCGGGATACGAGCCGCCAGTGATGTGGGGCAATTTCATTATCACATTCGTTTTTTGGGTTGGTATCGGCCACGCTGGTACGCTCATCTCCGCCATTCTTTATCTCTTCCGCGCGGGTTTTCGAACGTCGATTTATCGCGCAGCAGAAGCAATGACGGTGTTTGCAGTCATGACGGCCGGATTGTTTCCGATTATTCACATCGGACGTCCATGGAAGTTTTTCTGGCTCATTCCGTATCCAAACTGGCGGTTGCTGTTTCCCAACTTCAAGTCGCCGTTGGTGTGGGACGTCTTCGCAATCTCGACGTACCTCACGATCTCCACGACGTTCTTGTTTATCGGTTTGATTCCCGATATTGCCGTATTACGCGATAAGGAAACCAATCCAACGCGTAAACGCATGTTGTCCATCCTTTCACTCGGCTGGCGTAACAGTGATCGCGAATGGCGTCACTTCGCCAAGGCGTATCTGTTCCTGGCTGCATTCAGTACACCGCTCGTGTTGTCCGTGCACTCTGTCGTTTCCTTTGACTTTGCGATGTCGGACGTTCCGGGATGGCACGCTTCGATCTTCCCACCGTATTTCGTGGCTGGTGCAATTTTCTCGGGCTTCGCGATGGTGTGGACGATCATCATTCCGATGCGGAAGTGGTTCAAACTCGAGCATTATGTCACGCTCAACAATCTCGACGCCACGGCGAAGGTCGTGCTCTTTACGTCGCAGGTGGTTGGCTGTGCGTACCTCATCGAATTCTTCATCGCCTGGTACAGCGGCAATCGCGCCGAGCAGGAATTCTTTTACAATCGCGTTTTTGGTCAGTGGTGGTGGGCGGCGTGGATCATGTTGTTGTGCAACATGGCGTTGCCAATGTCTCTCTGGTCGCAAAAGTTACGTCGCAATCCCACGTGGCTGTTCGTGCTGAGCATTTTCATCAACTTGGGCATGTGGTTCGAACGATTCGTGATTGTCGTTCCATCGTTGTCGCATGAATTCGAGCCGTGGCAGTGGGGCAGTTACATGCCGAGCTGGATCGACATGTCGTTCCTGATCGGTTCGTTTGGGTGGTTCTTCATGTGGTTCCTGTTATTTGTGAAGCAGATGCCTGTCATGGCTATCGCGGAACTGAAAGAAATCATCGCGCCGCGATTGAAACGATCGAGCAGTGGGGGGCATCACTGATGCAAGGTGTCCTCGGTGCATTTCATCATCTCGACACGACTGTCGCGGCGATCGAAGATTTGAAAACGAAGCGGTTGGGCGATGTCACGGTGTATTCGCCGACGATTCGTCATGAGCTCGAGCATGCGATCGATGGGCCGAACAGCGTCGTTCGACGCTATACACTCATCGGTGGTCTGTTAGGCGTGACGTTCGGCTACTGGATTGCTATTTGGTCGTCCGAGTACTGGCCGCTGGTTACCGGCGGGAAAGCGATTGCGTCGTGGATTCCGTATACCATCATCGGGTTTGAAGTGATGGTGCTCGTTGGCGCGCTGTCCACGGTGGCCGGCATGTTTATCCACTCGCGCATTCCGCGTCTCACTACAACGTCAGGGTACGACGTGCGATTCTCTGCGGGCGATTTCGGAATTTTCGTGGCGTGCGATGCGTCCAAGGCAACGCAAGCTGAGGCGTTGTTGCGCGAGCATGGCGCGGTTGAGGTGCGACGTGAATCCTAGTCTCTTGACACGTGTGCAGGCGTTTGCTATGCGCGCGGCGCGCGCTTCGGCGGTGCTGGTGTTGCCGATCGCGTTCGGTGCGTGCACGTGGTTTACCGATTTCAAGCGCCAACCAAAAATCGATCCGTGGGAGCCGATGTCGCAAAACGACAACGACACCACCACGCCGCCACGTGGGCAGCCAAAGTTCAGTGTGCCGATGCAAGGCACCTCAAGCGCGGCATATGCGATTTCGTATGCACCGCTACCGGGTGTGATCGACTCGTTTTCGGTTGTCCCGAATCCAACGGCTGTTGACGCACGGTCGCTCGAAAACGGTCGCAAGAACTTTCAGATCAATTGCTCCGTGTGTCACGGCGTGAACGGCATGGGCAATGGACTCGCCACGAAGTACGGCATGGCCGGAATCTCGCTGATGAACGAGCGCGCGGCCGGGTTCACCGACGGCTACATCTATGGCATGATTCGCAACGGGCGTGGCGTCATGCCCAGTTACAATCGCATTGAAGAAGCGGATCGGTGGGACGTCGTGAACTATGTGCGTACGTTGCAAGGCAAAACCACGTTCAAGGCGGACACGTCGCCCGCCGGATATCCTGGACAGAACGGTACAAACGTTCCGGGTCCATCACAAACAGCGCCGACGAAGCCCGTGCCCTATCTGCACCCAACCATTACGCTGACGCCCGGCTCATCGGGTATGAAC
>JAYTTR010000049.1:0-2956 GCA_043744935.1 Gemmatimonadaceae bacterium | reverse complement strand
CATGAAGACCGCCCCCGCTGCGACAGCAACCGCGCCGACAATACCGAGCAACACCGGTGATTTCTTGCGCGCGACTGGTGCGACTGGCACGGTCGTCGGGGACGGCGCTATTGTCGCGTTCGCACCAAACTTCGGCGCGTGCGAGGACGGCTTGATCGCGTTCGCCGCCATCGTGATCGCGCTCGTGGACATTGGCGTGCGTCCGCGAATCACCGAAGCACCGGTCCACCTCTCGGTCGCGCCCACCAACGCATCGGCAAACGCCATTGCCGACGGCGTCCGATCATTCGGTTCCCGGGCCAGCACATCATCAAACGCCGCCTGTAAATCGGCCGGCCACGCAATGTCTGGCGCCGCGACGCTGAGCGGACGCGGATCCTCAATCAGACGCGCCGTCAAGCTCCGCTCCGGAGTGGTGGCCGAAAACGGCAACACCCCAGTGAGCATTTGGTAAGCGAGCAGCCCCAGCGCGTACACATCGCTGCGCGCATCTAGGGGCTCGCCAAGGACCTGCTCGGGGCTCATGAACTCTGGCGTACCGACGACCATGCCCGTACGCGTTAACTGCGTCTCCGCGCCATCTACAGCCTTGGCGATGCCAAAGTCGACCACTTTGCTGCGATCAACGCCGTGTTCATCGGTGATGACCAAAATGTTGTCCGGCTTGAGATCGCGATGCACAATGCCGATTCTGTGCGCTGCATCCAGTCCTTCCGCGATCTGGTACACCAAATTGGCCGCACGCGCGGGCGGGAGGCGCGGTTCGTCAGCCAAAATCTCGCGCAGCGTACGCCCGGGAACAAACTCCATCGCCAAATACACGAGACCTTCGCGCGTCTCGCCGAAATCGAACACGCGAGCCACACGTTCGTGCTCGATTTTCGCCGCGTTGGCCGCTTCGCGATTGAATCGCGCGACCGCATCCTGATCTTTGACCATGCCGGGGTGCAGCACCTTGATCGCGGCCATCTGTGGCAAGCGAACATGCTGCGCGAGGTACACGCGTCCCATACCACCCTCTCCAAGTAGCTTCTTGATGAGGTATCGGTCGGCAATTACGCTGTCGACCAAGTCGCCAGCGGCGTCATCGGCCCGCAGCGTGGTGCCGTCGGCGGGGCAGAAAACGCTCGTGTCGGTGTAGCTGGTACTACAGACCGGGCAAGTTTTAGGCATGGCGAGTAAAAAGACGTACTATTGACGGCGTGACGGTTGAGGCACGACGTTATACGAGCTCGTTGACGATTTCACCCCGAGAGGTGCCTGTATGTCGAACGCTGTTGTTACTGGCCACCGTTGGCCGAGCCTGATGCTGTCGGCGCTTACGCTTGCGTCGGCGCTTCCCCTGTTAGCCCAACGTCCCGCAACGGCCGATGCGCGTCCCACCGTTGCCGTGATGTACTTCACGAACTCCGCCCTGGTCGACAATGCCTCGTATGCGCCCCTGAGCAAAGGTATGGCGGAGATGTTGATCACCGAACTCGCACAAAACGCGGGCGTTCGCGTGGTGGAACGTGATCGATTGCAGTCGCTGATCGAAGAGCAGAATCTGCAGAATAGCGACCGCGTGGACAAGGAGACTGCCGTGAAGCTCGGCAAGACGCTTGGCGCGCGACATTTGTTGATGGGCAGTTTCGTGATCGACCCGAAACAAAATATGCGCATTGACGTGCGCGCCGTGAATACGGAGACGTCCGCGATTGAGTACACCGAATCGATCAGCGGTAAGTCGGACAAGTTGCTGGAGATGGTGATGCAACTTGGTGCGAAGGTCAACGCGGGCCTCAAATTCCCGGCGATGAAAACGGCGAGCATCACGACTCCATCGGCGGCCAATCCGAATCAGTTCAAAGCGTTGATGGCCCTGAGCCGTGCACTTGAAGCGGAGGACAGCAAGAATCCGGCGCAGGCAACAAAAGAAATGCGGTCGGCCGTCGCGTTACTGCCAGAATCGGCGATGATGCAATCACGTTTGGCCTCGCTGACGAAAAAGTCGCAGTAAGGAATTGTTCGTGTACCGCCGCACGATGTAGTGCACAACGTACCGCGCCCCCTGTCAGCGTCTTGCTGACAGGGGGCGCGGTGTATTCGGCTGGCGGTTCGATGCTACCGCGCGACGTTACCGCCCTCGAGATCGTTCCGCTTTGTCGCGTGCAGGCGGTACAGTGGATGCCGGCAGTGTGAAGCTCACCCCGATCGTTCGCGCCGACGTCACCGTGATCGTGCACGAGTTGCCGGTGGACGGACACTGACCGTCAAACGCGGCGATCACGGTGCCAGGTCCAGGTGTCACACTGATGGTAATCGAACTTCCGTACGCGACCTGACGCGAGCATGCGGCTGCACCTACCGCCGGATCGTACGCGCACGTGGTACCGCCAAAGCTCACACTCCCGCGTCCGTTTCCGGAAATGCTCACCGAGACGGGCAGCGTGGCGGGCACGAACGTGACACTCACACTCGCGGCCGCGAGCATGGTAAAGCTGCAGCTGGTGGTGCTCGCACAATCACCGCCAAAGCCCCCGAAGAGCGAGTTTGAATTTGGTGACGCCGAAACAACAACGGCGGTACCGATGTCGACTTGCTGTGTACACGTGACGATGCCTTGCGACGTGTCACCGGGGCACGTGAGTCCGTTCGCGGAAACCATTCCAGATCCACCGCCACTAAGGCGAATCGTGAGCGGTACCTTCGAGCGAGTGAAGGTTGCCGACACCGCGATTGGCGCGGTAACGATCAACGTGCAACTGCTTACACCGGGCGCGCACGGTGAACCGAATCCGGCAAATATCGATCCCGCAAGCGGACTCGCCCCAATTGTGATTGTCGATCCAACATCGACCAAACGTACACACGAGGCGTTGCCTTGCAAAAGCGCGATGCTGCAGGTGGTGGCGCCGAGCTGTACCTGCCCTGCTCCGAGCCCCGTCAAATTGACCGTAACCGCAACTTGCGTTCG